>JBILPN010000410.1:0-3971 GCA_044373865.1 Luteolibacter sp.
CAGCAGGAGGTCGTCAAAATCCACGGCATTTTGAGCGCGCAGTTCGTTGTTGTAGGCGACGGCGAGCATGGCGAAATACTCATCCTGCATTTCCTCGGGAGCGAGGCCCTTGTTTTTCGCCTTCGAGATTTCCGAGAGCACCGCATCAGGCTTCACCTTTTCGTCCGAGCCGCCTTTGCGGACGAGCAATTGCTTCATCATGCCGACTTGGTCGCCGTGTGAGCAGATTGAGAAATTTTTCTTGTAGCCGAGTTTGTCGATGCCGCCGCGGAGGATGCGGACGCAGAGCGAGTGGAAGGTGCAGACCGTCATCGCCTCGGCAGCTTTTTTCGACACCATGCCGCCGATCCGCTCGCGCATTTCCGAGGCCGCCTTGTTGGTGAACGTGACGGCGAGGATCTCCGCGGGGTCGATTTTTCGCTCCAACATGTGAGCGATCCGGCAGGTCACCGTGCGGGTTTTGCCCGTTCCAGCTCCGGCGAGGAGCATGACAGGGCCATCCAGTGCGCCCACCGCTTCGCGTTGGGCTTTGTTGAGTGAGTCGAATGAAAATGCGTGAGCCATTGGCGTGGGCATGGAAGCGCAGGGCGGGCTGGGTGGCGAGTGCGGACTTCTTTCATGCTTTGATTTTCTCCGATGCTGGACAAACCGGGTTGGCTCTGGCATCCATCCGCCCCCATGTCCGAGTTGCCGAAAGCCTATGAGCCCCAAGACGTCGAAGCCAAGTGGTATGCCGCTTGGATTGACGGAAAATGTTTTGAAGCGGATCCCACCTCGGTGCGGGAGGGCTACTCCATCGTCATTCCACCGCCGAATGTGACGGGGATTTTGCATTTGGGGCATGTTTTGAACAACGCCTTGCAGGATATTTTGGCGCGGCGTGCCCGCCAGAAGGGCAAGGAAGTGCTGTGGTTGCCCGGGACTGACCACGCTGGGATTGCCACGCAGGCGAAGGTGGAGCGCGAGTTGCGGGAGAACGAGGGGCTTGGCCGCCGGGATCTCGGGCGCGAGGAATTCCTCAAGCGCGTCTGGGATTTCAAGAACAAGCACGGCGACATCATCATCAATCAACTCAAGCGCCTCGGTTGCTCGTGTGACTGGAGCCGCGAGCGTTTCACGATGGACGAGTCCTACACCGAGTGGGTGAGTCACGTGTTTGTGGAACTTTTCAAAAAAGGCCTGATTTACCGCGGCAAACGCATGGTCAACTGGTGCCCGGTCTCGCTCACCGCGCTGTCTGACGAGGAGGTGATCATGACGCCGCAGCGCTCGAAGCTGTATTTCATGAAATACGAGCTCACCGACGCGCCCGGCGAGTTTCTCGAAATTTCCACCACGCGCCCGGAGACCTTGATGGGAGACGTGGCCGTGGCCGTGAACCCGAAGGACGCGCGCTTCGCCAAATACATCGGCCGCACGGTGAATCGGCCATTCCCACCTGCCGAAATTCCGATCATCGCCGACGAGCACGTGGACATTGAGTTCGGCACCGGAGCGCTGAAAATCACCCCGGCGCATGACAAGGCGGACTTCGACATCGGGATTCGGCACGGGCTTGAGATCATCGATGTCCTCACGCCGGACGGTCACATCCATTGCCCAGAGTGCCCGGATCTGGACGGCTTGGACCGTTTCGTCGCGCGTCGCAAGGCCGCTGCCAAGCTTGAGGAAATGGGGCTGCTGTTAAAAATCGAGGAATACGACAACAACGTCGGCTATTCCGAGCGCGGCAACGTGCCGATCGAGCCGCGCATTTCCATGCAGTGGTTCCTCAAATATCCCTGCGTCCAAGAAGCCGCCGACGCCGTGGCGCAGGGCGACATCCAATTCCGGCCGGAGCGCTGGGCGAAAACCTATGCGCATTGGATGGAGAATCTCCAGGATTGGTGCATCAGCCGCCAACTGTGGTGGGGCCACCAAATCCCGGTTTGGTATCGCAAGGACCAACTGGAGGCGCTCAAAAATGCCGAGGCGCTGGGCATGGCGGACTTCTCCAACGGCGACATCCACGTCGGTTTGGAAGCGCCGGCCGATCCGGAAAACTGGACGCGCGACGAGGACGTCATGGACACGTGGTTTTCCTCATGGTTGTGGCCGTTTGCGACCATGGCGAAGGTCGGGGAATCCAGCGCCACCTTGAAGAAATTCTACCCGACTGACGACTTGGTCACCGGTCCGGACATCATCTTCTTCTGGGTCGCGCGCATGATCATGGCCGGCTACGAATTCACCGGCGAGCTGCCCTTCAAGAACGTCTATTTCACCTCGATCATCCGCGACCTCAAGGGGCGTAAAATGTCGAAGTCTCTCGGCAACTCGCCCGATCCCGTCGAGCTGATGGAGAAGTATGGAGCCGACGGCCTGCGCTTCGGTTTGCTGCGGATTGCGCCGGTTGGCAGTGATTTGCGCTTCGACGAAGTTTCCGTGGAGGAGGGGAGAAACTTCGCCAACAAGCTCTACAACGCCTGCCGCCTCCGCCAGATGAGTGGCACCGAGTTCCAGCCGCTCAGCCCGTTGGAAACCCTGCGTCCTTACCACCTTCACGTCATGGCCAAGCTCGACCAGCTCGCCTTGGATCTGGAAGAAAGCTACGGCGACTACCGCTTCGGCGAGATCGCCCAACGGCTGTATGAATTCCTTTGGAATGAGTTCTGCGACAAGTTCCTGGAGGCGGTGAAGCTGGACCTCCGCGAGTCCGCCACGCCGGAAGCGCGCGATGCGACGCTCGGGGTGTTTGACGCGATCATGAGCCGCTACCTGCAACTGCTCAGCCCCTACATGCCGCACGTCACCGAAGAACTATCCGCACGCATGGGCTACATGGCGGCAGGCGAGTTCCTGATGCAAAAGCTGCTTCCTGAGCAGCCCTTGCTGGCCGGGTTGGAGCCGGGGAAAATTGCGCGCGCCCAGCAAATTTCTGCTGAGATTTACGAATCCGCAGGCCGCATCCGGAACCTCAAGGCCGAGTATAAAGTCGGCTCTCGCAAAGACATCCGGCTCGTCATCAAGGCCGCGCCGCCGTGGCTTGCGGAGGAGACCAAAGTCCTTGGATTGCTCGTCGGTGCGGCAGAGATCACGCTGGATTCCGCCTTCGATGCGCCCAAAGGCACGCCCGCCGCGGTGACACCCGTTGGGGAAATTTACATGCCGCTGGAAGGCTTGATCGATGTCGAGGCGGAGCGAGTCCGGCTCAGCAAGGAAATTTCGAACATCGAGATCGAGGTCAAAAAGTGCCAAGGGAAGTTGGGGAATGCCAGCTTCGTCGATCGTGCGCCGCCAGAAGTGGTTGCGCAGGAGAAGGCACGACTCGAAGAGTGGCAGGCGAAGTTGGTGCAACTCGGCGAGATGCTGGCGGCGCTGGCATGACCGCTTGCCAATGGGCGATTCATCCTTAAACTCACGGCGTGCGCAAAACCCCATGACGAAACTCAGCTCCATTCCCGGGATCGGGGCCTCGTCGCTTGAGCTGTTGGAGGCCGTTGGCTTTTTTGATGTCGAGGCCTTGGCAAAGGCGGATCCGGATCACCTTGTGGCGGAGCTCACTCGCGCGAACGCGATGCTCAAGATCACCAAGCGGCCACCTGGCCGTGCGAACATCGAGAAATGGATCGTCGCCGCGCGGGAGGAATGCGGCCTCGAGCATGAGCCAGCGGCAGAAGCTACGGCAGCGGCAGCGGCCATTGCGGAGCCGGTCAATTACGAGCTTGCGCCGGATGTGGTTGCGATGCTTGCCACCGCGCCCTTCGCCATTCCCTTGCCCGCTCGTTTTCTCGTTGAGCAGCGTTTGGCGGTGGGAGACATCCCGCCGGCTTTGCTGTTGAACCGCTACTCCGGGGATCTTGAGGTCCGCGTGGAGGAGCGTTTTCCGGGCGTTAAACCGGCACGCGTCGTCCAGTCTTCTGGCGACGTGATGATTGCGGACACGGCACCGAGTCGCTTGGAAATTGATGTTTCAAAGGTCAAAAGCATCG
>JBILPN010000411.1:0-3967 GCA_044373865.1 Luteolibacter sp.
CTGGCCCGGCATCGGACTGGCGCTCCTCTCATGGCTGAAAAAATCCGAGCTGGAGCCCCCTCTTACATTTCATCCGGCCTCTTGGACCCAGCGCGCCACCGCGATGCTGGCGATGAGCGGCTTCATCATGCCATTTCTCGCATCCACTCTGCTCTCGCGCAATCCTGCCCCGTGGCAGCCACCAGATACCGTGCGGTTTCGCTCTTTGGGTGGCCAAGGCTTCGAGGTCCAGATCCCAGGGCAAGCGGAAGGACTCGCCCTCGCATGTTACGGCGCAGAATCCCGCGACCGTCACCACACGGTCAAGGTCTGCCTGAAATACCGCGGCACCGAGCTCTCTCCCACTCCGCAGGTCCCCGCAGTCTATTCGGACGACAAACACTGGCTGCGTGAATTTTTCCTGCAAGACGGCAGGCTGCTGACCGACTACCCCGCCTATCTGAAAAGCACCTTTCGCCCGGGCGCGGAGCCGGGCGTGCACCTCATTTTCATCGTTCCTCAAGCGCTCAGCAGCCCACAGGAATTCGCCTCAAACACGGCCAAACTTGCGACCGCTTTCCACGAATTATGCCAGCGCGGCGATTCCGGCGGCGCATCCACCCCAACAAGGCCAAACGCCCCCGCCAGCCCAGACTGAAACACGCACGCCCCGCCTGTTTGTCGCAATCACCAAAATTGCGGTTGCGCTCGACTCAAGCCGCAGTTGACAGTCCAGCCCGGCAAGGACCGCTGCGTCACGCCTCATCACCATGAAACCTCATTCTCCCATGCGCTGGGTTTACTGGCTCGGCTGGATGTCCTTCGGGGCAGCCTTTCGCACACTTTTCGGACTCAAAATCGTCGGCTCGGAACATTTAGTCACCGATGGCCCGGTCCTCGTCGCCTCGAATCACCAAAGCTTTCTCGACCCACCGCTGATCGGAAATCTCTACCAGACGGAAATGGTCTTCCTGGCTCGCAAGACGCTTTTCATCGGCTTCTTCAAATGGCTCTACCCTCAATGGAACGCGATCCCGGTGGACCAAGAGCGCCCGGACATGGCCAGCCTGAAAACCATCATCCGCAAACTCAAGGAAGGCCATCGCGTCCTCGTCTTCCCGGAAGGCGCCAGAACGCTCGACGGCAGCATCGGGCCGGCGGCTCCCGGCATCGGCTTGATCGCCGCAAAATCCGGCGCGGTCATCCAACCGGTTAGAATATCCGGCGCACGCGATGCCTTGCCACGTGGCTCCGGCCGCATCCGCCTCGCTCGCATCACCGTCAGCGTCGGCCCACCGATCCGCCTCAGTGCCGAGGAACTGAAAGCTCCTAACGGCAAAGAGGATTACGAACGGATCACTCAAAGGATCATGGCGGCCATCGAGGCGCTTTAAGCCAGTTTCCCAGCCTGGAAAATCATCATTTTTTCGCCAACAGGCTGGCACCCGTCATTTCTTCGGGCTTGGCGAGCCCGAGCATTTCCAACAGCGTTGGCGCGACATCCGCGAGGACGCCATCCTTGACCTGATAGGATGCCGCGTCTTCCGCAACATAGACCAGATGCACCAAATTCGTGGTGTGCGCCGTGTTCGGGGAGCCATCAGGATTCCGCATATACTCGCAGTTGCCATGGTCCGCAGTGATCAGCAACTTGCCGCCGAGCCGCAAAGTTTCCTTCACCACCGCCTCCACGTCCGCATCAATGGTCTCGACCGCCTTGATCGCAGCTTCTACCACCCCGGTGTGCCCAACCATGTCGGGGTTGGCGAAGTTGATGATGACCAAGTCGTAGTTCTGGAGGTTCTTCAGCACGGTATCAGTCACCTGCGCGGCACTCATCTCAGGCTTGAAATCATAGGTCGGCACATCCTTGGGCGACGGAATGATGTAGCGATCCTCCCCGGGATACGGTGGCTCGACGCCGCCATTGAAGAAATAAGTGACGTGAGGATACTTCTCAGTTTCGGCGATGCGCATCTGCGTCCGCCCTGCCAAAGCCACCGTTTCACCCAAGCCCATGGTCAGAGTCTGCGGCTTGAAAATCACCGGACAGTCATACGTCTTATCATATTCCGTCAGGGTGACGTAATGCACTTTCGGCAGAACTCCACGGTCAAACCCATCAAAGTTTTCCAACAAAAATGCATCGGAATACTCACGAGCGCGGTCAGAACGGAAATTGAACGATAGCACGACATCTCCATCCCGCACCCGCTGCACATCCGCCTCGGCAAAAACCATCGGCGGCATGAATTCATCCGTCTTATCCATCCGGTAGTAGTCCGCGACCGCCTCACTCGCCAAAACCTCTCGTGACTCGCCTTTGCCCAGCACAATCGCATCCCAAGCCAATTTCACACGGTCCCAGCGCTTGTCCCGGTCCATCGCAAAATAGCGCCCAATGACCGTGGCAATGCGCGCCCCGCACTTCGCGGCCTCATCCTCAACCTTGGCCAAATACTGCGCAGCTCCCGTCGGCGAGGTGTCACGTCCATCCGTGATGGCATGAATGAATATATCCTCAACCCCCGCCTCTTTGGCGATTTTCACCAAGGCGATCAATTGATCCTGATGGCTGTGAACCCCCCCATCCGAAACCAAGCCAAGCAAATGCAAACGTCCCTGGCGCGCCTTGCCCAAGGCCTCCACCAACGCCGGATTGCTCGCAAGCGTCTGCTCCTCAATCGCCTTGTTAATCCGCGTTAAATCCTGATAGACAATGCGCCCCGCGCCAAGATTCAAGTGCCCCACCTCGGAATTCCCCATCTGCCCCGGTGGCAAGCCCACGTCCATGCCAGACGCACTGAGAAATCCTTTTGGATACGCCTCCAGCATCACATCGTGAAATGGCGTCTTCGCGAGCAAAACGGCGTTTCCGTCCTGGATTGCGGTTGCTTTCCCCCCGGGATTGACACCCCAGCCGTCGCGAATGATGAGCACTACAGGTTTCTTAGCCATGATGCAGGGCATTTACCTCCCCGCCTCCGCACCCGCAAGCCTTGAAACGGATTGCACGCGACGTCCTTCCCGCCTAAAACTCCGGCACGCCATGTCTGACAAGCCATTCTTCTACCAAAACCCCTTCCCACTCGGCCCCGATACCACTGAATACGAGCGGATCAGCAGCGATCACGTATCCACCTCGGTCTTCGAAGGACAAAGCATCCTCAAAATCGCCCCGGAAGGACTCACCCTCCTCGCAGCAGAAGCCATCAAGGCCATCAATTTCACCCTTCGCGCCTCTCACCTCGCCCAAGTCGCCGCGATTCTCAGCGATCCGGAGGCCTCGGAAAATGACCGCATGGTCGCCCTCATGCTCCTCAAAAACGCGGAAATCGCCTCCAACGGCATCCTCCCTTTCTGCCAAGACACCGGCACCGCAACCATCGTCGGGAAAAAAGGCCAGCAAGTCTGGACCGCCTGCAACGACGCCGAACAACTCTCCGCCGGCATCCACCAAACTTACACTCGCGAGAATCTACGCTACTCCCAAACCGCACCTCTCACCATGTACGATGAGGTGAACACCAAAACCAACCTCCCCGCTCAGATCGACCTCTACGCCACGGAAGGCGACGCCTACCACTTCCTTTTCGTCAGTAAAGGCGGTGGCTCAGCCAACAAAACATTCCTCTACCAAGAAACCAAAGCCCTTCTCAACCCAAAGCGGCTCAAGGAGTTCTGCCTTGAAAAAATGGCTTCCCTCGGCACCGCAGCTTGCCCGCCCTACCACCTCGCCTTCGTCATCGGCGGAACCTCTGCGGAAAATTGCCTCAAAACCGTCAAACTCGCCTCCACTCACTACTACGACGCATTGCCCAGTTCCGGAAACGAGCATGGCCAAGCCTTCCGCGACATCGAGCTGGAAAATGAACTCCTCACCATGGCCCGCGAAATCGGAATCGGTGCCCAATTCGGAGGAAAATACCTTGCCCTCGACATCCGCGTGATCCGCCTGCCACGCCACGGAGCCTCCTGCCCCGTCGGA
>JBILPN010000412.1:0-3958 GCA_044373865.1 Luteolibacter sp.
CATCGTCTGGCACAGGGCCTCATTCAACCCATAGAAAGTGAAAGCACCGGCAAGGATCAGCAGACCCACTGCGGGAATCAAGCTGTTCAGCAGTAGAATTCCGTGGATGGCGTCCGGCGTCTGTTCTGCGGCTTTTGGATCGTATCCGAAATACGAGATAAGGAAGCCGGCGAATGCGGCACCGATGCCCATCCCGGCCTTTTGAGCGGATGTTGTGGCGGAGAAAGCAACGCCTGTGGTCCGGACTTTAAACTTCCATTCCTGATAGTCCGCAGTGTCTGCCACCATGGCCCAAAATAGTGTTGCGTTAATACCGGCGAAGATCATGCCAAGGATTTGGAAGAGATACACCAGCGACATCTGGTCAGGCTTGATGAAGTAGAATGGAATGGCGGTAAGTGCGATCATTGCTAGACTGGTAATGAAGGACCACTTTTTACCCAGTAATTGGACTGCGAAGCGAGTCATTGTCGCCCCAAAGATCATGGCGAGCCCGCTGATGAGAAAGAAGGTGCCAATTTGCCCGAGGTAGAAGACTTCAATTGCTCTACCGGACTCGAACTTGAAAAATGACTTGGCTTGTCCGTCGGCATCCAGTTTGAGGAACCGCTGGAGATAGTAGATACCCGCCGTTCCGCGCACAACGGCCAGCGTGATATTGACGATGCCGGTTGCGAACATCATGATCCAATGGCGGTTCATGAAGAGCCGCTTGAGGTCTTGCATCAAACTGGTTTTTTGCTCAGATGACGGATGAATGCGTTCCTTGGTCGTGAGGAATGAGATGAGGAAAAGGATTGTCGCGATGACGCTGAATAGAAGAACCGTGTGCTGAGCACCGATTTGCTGGTTCACCTGCTTGTCCGCAGTGTCGCCGCCCAGTTTGACGATTAATACCATGAACGTCGAGTTTGCGACGATTCCGCCGATCTGCGCGAGAGACATGCGGTAACTGTTGATGCTCGTGCGTTCCAGCGATTCGTCAGTCATCACGCCAGACAGTGCGCCGTAAGGAACGTTGATGGCCGAGTAGAGAAGCATCAGTAGATTGTAGGTGACCCACGCCCAAACGAGCTTGCCCGCTGGACTCAGGTCTGGCGTGGTGAATACGAGCACAAACATGACGGCAAGCGGCACGCAAAGCCAGATAAGATACGGGCGAAAGCGGCCCCACCTGGTTTTCGTCCGGTCAGCCATCGCCCCGACGAAGAAGTCCCAAACCCCGTCGGTGACTCGCGCGAAAAGCAGCATGGTGCCTGCCGCCGCTGCGGTGATGCCGAAGATGTCGGTGTAGTAAAACATGATGAAGTTCATCATGAGCGCCCACACAAAGTTGCTAGCGGTGTCTCCCAAGCCGTAGCCGACTTTTTCCTTAATCGATAATTTCATGGGTTTTGTTAGTTCGCTTGCAGCTGGGATTTCGGAATTGTGACAGTGATGGTTTGGATACTTCCATTGCGGTCGAACAGACTCTGGCTATTCTCCAGCGGGAGGAGATTGCCCTCTAGTGTGAGCGACCGGCCATCCGAAAATTCCAAGGTAATTGCATGATGCTCGCCGAGAGCGTAGCACACAGGGACTTGAAATGCTGTGAAGGCGAGCGAGCCCGCAGCAAGGTTCCATGTTCGCAAATCCCCGTGAAGGTTGATGAATTCGAAAGCATGGGGTGTTGCGAAAAACTCGGTTCGTTTGAGGAGGATGGGCTCAAAGCGCACACATCCGTTTTCGATGAGGACCCCGAGTTCACCCATTCTGGTGAGGATTTCTTCTTTCACTTGTCCTGTCATTCCCGGTTGCTGCGCGCCTCGGTGACGGGGCGTATGAGAGTAGGGATCGGTCGGAAAGGCCCCGTAAGTTTTTGAGCTTTTGGTGAAACCAAGCCCATTGCGGACATCTTCGTATATAGTTGCCAGTCGCTTGCTTTCTTTCGAATTCGGGGTTTCGCTTGCCGCGAGGGAATGAATTTCCTGCACCGCAAGGAGCAGCTTTGCAACCATGTGCCAGTAGATGCTACCGAGCCCTTCGAAGGCGAACATCGCACCGCTGCGCCCGGTGAACGAGCGGTGATGAAAAATGTCTTCCCACAGCTGATGGACAGCATCTCGGTCTGCCACGACTGCGGCTTCATCACAGGGGTTGGTGGTCAGGCGGTCCAGCATTTCTTGCAAGTCACGGGCATTCGTCAGGTCCGGGTGAAAATGGGCTCTTCCTTCGCGGTCCAGTCGAATCAAGTCCAAGCAATTGGTGTCTGATAGAAGTTTGGCCAGCGAGGGAATCTTTGACTCCCAATTTTCTGGCAGCGTATTGCGCTGCAGGAAAGGTGTGATCTCGCGGTCTGGGTATAACAAGTAGCTGTTTTGATCCTGGCGATAGAGTGGGCTGTCCCGCATCGCGGACAGCAGCGTGATCGCTTCGCCCGGCTTTAAGATTCCACTGCTGAGTGCCGCGACTTGTCCTTCCAGCATCAAGTCAAGCGGGTGAACGATTGCTGCATTGCTTTGAATTTCCAGAAAATTATAACTGTGAAAAAGCGCCTCGGTCCTCCGGTTAGCGAGGAGAGTCGCATCCGTTGCTGCGAGGGCAACTGTGAAGAACGACCGCACTGCATGGATGCTGACAGAAGTGACATCCGGTGCATTTCTGGCATAGAATGCCTGGCGGTGCTTTTCTCCCGCCCTTCCCAAGGCCTCGGTGCATCGGAGGCGCGTGCAGTTGTCGAGACCGCCTACAGTGGATTGGGGCAAGATTTCCGAGAGGCTCGCGAGCAGCTCGGCGACTGGCTTGGTTAGGGCGAGTTCGGTTTCGGCACGGGCATCGAAAATCGCTTGCAGGAAGACCAGATAGCGGCGGATGTAGCAGACGGTCACCACGGAGAGTCCCCACCCGGCGAGTGCGTTATTTGCATCATTCCATTCCGGGCGCTGGGTGTTGAGCCAAATTCCGCCGCCTGGGACGAGGTTGCTCAGTTTGACGAGGAGTGGCACCAGAAGCTTTTCTGCGAGGGTGACAAGCACCTGGTCGCCAGCGTCATCTGCGAGTAATTTTCCGTCACCACCGATGCTGCGTGAGCGCTCCATGAGCGTTGCGTGGAGTGCTTCATTGAAATGGATCGAGTGTTTTGGATCGCGCACCAGTTCGTCATAGCCACCAATTTCGTAGGGGACATTGGCGTAGGTGTAGCCGGCGGTGTTGAGACGCGAGCTGAGGCGCCCTGGGCTAAAGCGCTCTTGTCCTTCCAAAAGCCTGAGGAGATAGATGATTTGGTGATCCCCCCAGTAGCCGATGTGGCTCCATGGATCGGCCGGATCGAATACTTCCCAGTCCACTCCCGCACGAGTGATTCGATAGGGATTGTATCCATCAGCCGTTGAGGCGTTGAGGAAAATGGAAATCATTGGCTCAAAGCAACGGGGATAGCTGTAGGCGAGGCTTTCCCAGTTTTGGAAGATGTCCCGCCAGTTTCCAGCGTATGCGAAAAGCGGACGACCTTGTTCATCCTTGGTGTGAATTTCAAAGCGATTCCAGGGGCGGCTTGGATCGCCGTGACGGCGACTGAAGCAGATGGGTAGGTATTCCCCGGCAAGCCGCACAAGTTGGGGATCACCGCACGTCTCGGCGAGGGTGGCGAGTTGATCTAGGGTGCAGAGTTCTGGCAATCCGAGCACCCAGTCATGGTGCTTGCGCATTAACCGTAGGTTGCGGCACTTCAGGAAGGCGCGGAAGTCACTGCTGGGAAAGCGGTAGTTGTCATGCAGGGTGCCCCCACGCATGCAGTTGAACAGCACATTTGCGAAGTGGTGCGCGCTGGTGCGGAACTCGGCGCTCTGCTGGATGGCTCCAGCTCCGGCAATGCGTTTTTTCAATGCCATGACGCCGGCTTCAAGGTCCGCTGTGATTTCCTCCCTCAGCGTCTCTGGTTCGCGGAGCACCGCGCGCAAAGCACATAGCTCGGCGTGAT
>JBILPN010000413.1:0-3956 GCA_044373865.1 Luteolibacter sp.
CCAGCGCTGCCCGGCGAGGCGCGCGCGCTCAAAAAGATCCGCCGGTGTCTCGGCATCCCCCTCGTGCGTGGCATCGTAGCGAGACCATAAATCGATGATTCGTAGGTAGGTATTTGCGTCGAAGCGCCGCACAAACTTTTTCCCCTGATGCAACATATAGCTCTGGAATTGGTCGCGTACACGATACCACGCCAGGACGTCGTCCGGTTGCACCACATCCTGTCTGGCGCGTTTTTCAATCGCGTCGAGGTGCACAAAGGTTTTGTGAGAAATCATCCGCGCCAGCGCCAAACCATAGAGCGGGGCGGCACCTTCATAATAGTCACCGCCGTTGAAGTGCGGGTCGTTCTCAATTGCTAGAATTTGCTCAAACAAAATCAAACGATTCAGCACCGTCGTCTTAAATCCAGAGGCGATCACGATCACATTCCGCACCCGATCGGCAAAGCGCGTTGCAAACGTCAAGCCGACCAAGCCGCCCACGGATGGCCCGACGACTGCGTGCAACGTCTGAATTTGCAAATGATCCAACAAGTGTGCGAACACCTCCACCTGATCGGCCGCCGTCACCGCAGGGAACGAGGAGCCCCAAGGCTTGCCCGTCGCGGGATTGATCGAAGACGGCCCCGTGCTGCCATAACACCCACCAAGATAATTGGCGCAAATCACAAAATATTTGTCCGTATCGATTGCCTTACCGGGACCGATCATGGACTCCCACCAGCCGTCGTGCAGCTCGGTTTGCCAGAGATCCCCCACCCCTGCGATTCCGGGGTTGTGCCCGACGGCGTGGTGCGAGCCGGAAAGTGCGTGGAACAAGAAAACCGCGTTTGAGCGCTCGGCATTGAGCGTGCCCCACGTCTCGTAAGCAAGCATCACGCTGGGGAGAACGCCGCCGTCGCGCAGCCGGATCGGCTGTCCCGGGCTGCCAGTTTCAAAAAAGTGCGTGAGTGTCTCTGCGGGCATGCGCGGAGCCTAGACTGCCGCCGCCGTGCAAGGCAAGGGCGCGCGCAAGAGATGCTTGCCATGAGCCACCCGCTTGGGTAGAAAATCGAAAATTCCATGAAAATTTTCACCTCACTCGCGCTCATCGGCCTTCTGAGCACCTGCGCCCCGAGCCGTCCACCAACCGTCGAGCCCGGCCGCGACACCTTGGAATTCGGCACCGCCTGCCTGCCATTCGAAGCGGAAAAGGGCGTAATTTTCCACTACTATCGGCCGCACGGAAAATCCAAGTGGCGTGAAAACTGGACCAAAGCCCTCGATCTCACCGGCGTTTCGTGGACCGACGAGTGCACCGCCACGCTCATCTCGCCCTCCCACGTCGTCATGGCCGCCCATTTCAAGCACCCCCTCAACGAGCCACTCACCTTTCATGACAAGGAGGGCAATCCGCACGAGCGCCACATCGTCGCATTCCGCGACCTCCGGAGCGTCGGTGACGTCTCGGTCGGCAAGGTGAACCAAGCGCTTCCCAAAGAGATCAAATTTTACCAACTTGCCGATCGGCGCAAGGCCTGGGTTGGCAAAGCCGTCCTCGTCAGCGACCAAACCCGGACACTCAACGTCCACCGGATCGCCGCGATTTCCAACAACAGCGTGCATTTCAAATTCCTCGCCGGCATGCACCCAGTTTATCGGCGGAACTTGGTGCGCGGCGACAGTGGGCACCCGAGTTTCATCTGTGAAAACGGCCAGCTAACCCTGCTAGAAACTCACACCACCGGGGGACCGGGCGCAGGCCCGTTTTACGGCTCGCCCCGGGTCCAAGCCGCCGTCCGCGCCGCCATGGCCGAGTTGGGAGACTAAGCCGTCCGACCTGCCAATTTACCGAGCAAAACCACCAGCCCCCCCACCACAATCCCCCAAAATGCCGAGCCGATTCCCGCCACGGAAACTCCTGAAAGAACCACGAAATAACTGATCACCGCCGCCTCACGATACCGCTCATCCGCCGTCGCGGCTGCCAGGCCACTGGCGATCGTCCCCAACAAGGCCAGCCCCGCGAGCGCTAGAATGAGCTCGTTGGGAAACGCCGCAAGCAGGGCAACAATCGTCGCGCCGAACAGGCCGATCAAGCCGTAGAACAAACCCGCCGCCATCGCGGAAACGTAGCGCTTGCCGGCATCCGGGTGCGCGTCCGGCCCCATGCAGAACGCGGCGGTGATAGCGGCAAGATTCAGGGTAAAGCCACCGCACGCCGCCATAGCCAAATTCGCAACACCAGCCCAACCAATGAGTTGCGAAACTGGGGGCTGATACCCGTGCACTCGGAAAACCGCGACGCCCGGCAGGTTTTGCGACGCCATCGTCACCACAAACAAAGGCAGCGCCACCCCCACCAGCACCGCCCATGAGAACTCAGGCAGCACCCACACCGGCCAAGTGATTCCAAGCGGCACCTGTCCTGCGTAGAATTTCCCTTGCAGCGCCGCAACCGTCACCCCCACCAGCAAAATCCCCGGAATCTTGGCACGCGGCCAAAAACGTTGACCCAAGCCATAAGCCGCCGCCATCGAAAGAATCAGCACTGGATTGCCCGGCACTGCGGCGCAGGTCTCCAGCGCAAATTTTGATAAAACTCCCGCCAGCAAGGCCGATGCCAAGGGCATGGGAAGCCGCTTCATCACACGCTCAAATCCACCGGAAAATCCGGCCACCGTCAGCAGCGCCGCGCACATCAGAAATGCCCCCGTCGCTTGCGGTAGCGACAAATTCCCATCCGCCGCCGCGCCCGCAATCACCGCCGCGCCGGGCGTGGACCACGCGATCAAAACCGGAATCCGATATTTCAACGACAGCGCCACACTCGCAACCGCCATCCCCATTCCCAGCCCCCACAGCCATGAGGCCGTTTGCTCGGGAGTGGCCCCGAGGCTGCGCGTTGCTTGGAAAATCACCGCCACCGAACTGGTGAATCCCACCAAGGCCGCGACGAAACCCGCAAGCACCGCGGATACCGAGAAATCCTTCAACATCGAAGTGCCACCCTCCACCACGCCCGCTCAGCCACGAATCCGCACTCAGTTTGGTGAGCCATGCACCTCGACCTTGTAGTCGCCGATCGCCCACTGGATGCCGGCGAGGTAGTGGCTCAAAACCTTTGGATGCCAATACATCGCGTGGTTGTGACCGAGCGATGAATAGAAAACGCGGCCCTTTTCCCATGGACGTGCCCAGGAAACACCGAAATCCCCGTCCGTGCGCTTGATGCCGGGGCGTGTCATGTCGGTTTTTTCCGTGTCCAAGCGGAGCAACATGTGAACGGACTTGGAGTCGTAGGGTTCTTTGAATTGGTAAATTTCCTCTGCAAACTCGATGTTTTGTCCGCCAAACATCGCCACGAGAGGATGCTTCTCCTGTCCGGGCTCAACCTTGATGCTGACTTGGACATCCGCATTCCAAGGATGCCCGTTGAAGCAACCGTTGATCATCCGGCTGTATTCCGGCCACTCGTAAAACGTGTCCGTCGCCGCGTGAATGCCGACAAAACCACCGCCTGCTTTGATGAAACTCATGAGGTTGGACTTCAACAAAAGCTCCTTTTCCTTCGCCGCCTTCTGATCCTCCGCAGAAAGTTTTTTGAAATCTTCATTCTTGGGAGCGAAGACGTTCATGGTGGTGCTCAGGAAGCAAACCGCATCAAACTTCGCCAAGGCGTCCGCCTCGAAGTTCGCCAAATCATCGCTGATCGTCACTTGGAACGCGCCGGTCTTTTCACCCATCTGCTCCAGCGCGACCTTGCCGGTGGCGATCGAGGCATGGCGGAAACCATTGGTCTTCGAGAAAACCAGGAGATTCCGTGGCTTGGCCGCTTTGGCAAAGGGCTCCGCAGGCAGCGCCGCCGTGATTTTCTCAAGCGACCCGGGAGGCGCCTCCTCGGATGACGGGTTCTGAGCGACGACGAACAGCGCCAGCGCGCTAACCAAACCGGTTGGAATCAATGCTTTCATGTG
>JBILPN010000414.1:0-3944 GCA_044373865.1 Luteolibacter sp.
TCTAGCGGGTGGGCATGATTTCGCGAACTTAACGGGTTCTGGTGCTGCCGGCGTTCTCACCTACGGAGGTTCGATGACCTTGGACATCGGTGCGGTTTTTGGTGAGGGAAGCCACTCGTGGGATCTATTCAATATGGCAAGCAAGACGGGAACTTTTAGCGCCATCGCCCTTGCCGACAAATATTCAGGAAGTCTGTTGGATAGTGATTTCGATGGCGTTTGGGATCTGAGCAGCGGTGACAACACGTGGCAATTCAATGAGTCCACCGGGGTGCTGGGGCTCACGGTCATTCCTGAGCCAAGTGCAGCGGCGCTTGTCGGTAGTCTTGGGATGCTTACCCTGCTGCGCCGCCGTCGCGCGTGAATGGAATTTCCGGTGCGATTGGGTTTGCATCTGATTGGATAGAGGGGTCGCTGACGGGAGGGTCGGCGGCCCCTTTTTCGTATTGAAGCAGACACCATGGAATGACGTAATTCAGCCCGCAGGTGACGCATTATTCCCCTTGGGTTCGGCGGCGTTTGAGTGGATGATCTCAAGCATGAGTTTGAGAGGGATTTTTCGTCCCTTCCCGTGAACGATGAAGCTAGCAATATTCCGATGAAATTCACACAGAATACACTCGATGCGCGCCGCGCTGGAAACGGATTCACCTTGGTCGAGCTGCTCGTGGTGGTTCTTATCATTGTGGTTCTTGCCGCAATCACCTTCACCGTGACCACGCGTGTGAGGGATCAGGCGATCACTGCCACGGACACCGGCAAGTTCCGGCAGGTGTCGATCGCCCTGAACAGCATGGCCCAGGAAAATAATGGCATCATTCCGCATGGAGCGAAGGCGAATGGTGTTCCTCTGGCTGGCTATGGAATTCCGGACACCGAGGCGGTTGCGGGCGAGGGCAACCGTTTCAGCTTTCATGAAGTGATTGACCGGTATTTTCCGCCAGCTCCTAAGTTCAATCCCCGCAGCATCTATAACTATGATTTGCGGGAGGGGCCTGATACGATCTACACCAGCAAGGCCGCCAAGCCTTGGCCTGGATACTCTTCCACCGGCAACCGCAATTTGCCGGGGCCGTTGTGGTTCTCATTCAATGGCAATCTCAATAACGCCAGCCGATGGGCTGGGAGGTTGACGGCAATTCCTGACCCGTCAAAGATCGTGATCTGCGGCGAGACAAATCACATGGGCGGCGGGATGGAGCAGCGCAACGCGCCGACCTTCGCAAACAATGTCTCGACTCGCTACCGCGTGAGTCGTATGGGAAAAACTGCGCTGTATTTGTTTGTGGATGGTCATGTCGAGCGCCTGCAAGGCGACCGGAGCGAAGCCTACTACTCCGCGAATCCCGGCGAAACGAATATCTGGAAGTGGTGGTAGTTGCTGTTTGAGTGTGTTTGATGCTCAGCGTTGGGACGAATTCACAGGAATCCGAAATCAGGGGCTGGACATGAGTTTCTTGTCATTCATCTTTAGAAATACCCAGTTTTTCATGAAATTCTGCCCTGAGGTCGTCCACTCTTATGTCCGTGATGTTGCGGCGCTCGTGCTTGTCATTTTTTTCTGGTCATTTTCTGGTGCATACTCCGCAGGGATCGGGCAGGTATCACTCACCGCCGCTCACGACACCTACATTCAGCGCGGAACGAACACGGATTTCGGAGCTGCTACCACGTTTCTAGTCAAGCGCGACGGCGCGGAATTCTCCGGCGGCAGCGATCGGATCGCCTATCTCCGGTTCGCCACTAACGAAACACCCGCAGTGATTGAAAGTGCGAGCCTTTTGCTGACTTTTACCAACTATCCAGGGGACGGCACAACGCCTTTTATTTTTGAAGTCTTCGGCTTGCCGGATGGTCATCCGAATGAGGCTTTCGATGAAGCGCTGCTGAATTTCTCAAATGCCACCAACGCGAGCAGCAGCTTGCCCGGTAGTTTCAATCCTGCGGGTGTCACTTCTCTCGGAAGATTTTCTGCCACGGCGGCATCGGGTAGCGTGGGTGTGGAGTTCTCCAGCAGCGCACTCCGCGATTTTATCGGCTCGAACTCGAACCGCCATCTGTCTTTCATCATTTTCCGCCAATCTCCCAGCACCGCTTTTCCGAGCTTCTTTGCTAGCAGCGAAAACGTGAATTTGAACTCGCGTCCCACATTGCTTGTCCGTAGCCCAAACGAGGCTCACACGGTCGCAGCGGTCTCTGCGAGCAGCGCGCTTGCAGATTTCCCGGCGACCCATGCCAGTGACAATCTTTTTACCACGCGCTGGTCCGCTGTCGCTGACACATCAAGCACCAAGTCCTTCATCACACTCGACTTGGGAACCGCACAAACGGTCAACCGGCTGAACTTCATCTCCCAACAACACGGCCGAACCTACAAGCTGGAAAGCTCTGCAAACAACTCCACCTGGTCCCTTGTCACCGGTGATTTCCGCAGCGGCATCGGCTCGAATGTCAACACGCTGCTCCAAAGCACCAACCTCTATTTTCAGCCCCGCAGCGCCCGTTACTTCCGCCTCACCTCGCTGTCCTCGCAATCGGGGAAAAGTGTCTCGATGTGGGAGATCCAGCTCTCCAACGACGCCACTGCATCCGCCATTCTCAACCGCATCGGATTGCTGGCGGGTTCGGTGGCCGCACTGCCTAACACCGCAGCCGTGGACCGCATCAAGCGCGCCGTGCTCGACATCGCCCTCGAGCGCGCCCAGGCCTCCATCAACGTCGGCGACTTCACCCACGCCGGACTGCTGATGGACGATGTGGATGAAAAACTCCCGGTCGCCGCCGCTACCATGGCCGCACAGGTCAGCGGGCTGCCCAACATGCGCGTCCTCCGCCCGTTGTTACAAAGCACCACCGCCACCAACCCCTATCTCAAGCGCATCAACGACGGAGTGAACGCCTTCCTTCTAAGCGCCGACCCCGCCTGGGAGAAAAACACGCCGCAGGCAAACGTGCTCGAGGATTTCAGCCTCGCCCGCACCATCGGCCAGCAGATGGACGCGTTGTTCTGGGCCTTCGCCCACCCGGACAGCCCGCTCAAAAACAACGATGAAGTCCTGCGCCGCCTGCTGCGCCGGAGTTATGCCTATCTGGATGCCATCAACGTCCACGGCCCACTGGTTCCCGCCGGGCAGCTGGCCAGTTTCTACGACGACTTCGCCATCGCCCCCGCCTCCAGCGTGTTCCGCGAGTTTCCCGGACTCTATCCGGGGCTCGTCCCCACCAACTCCGCCGCCGAGTGGGACAACGCCATGGAAACGGCCGCCCAGAACCTGTGGGCCGCCTATCAGAATCGTGTCGCCTCGTGGGTGAATACCGACGTCGCCATCGCCTGCGAGCTTTTCAACTTTGGCACCTGGACCGCCCGCCCCGAGTTGCTCGCCAAGGCGCAGTATTTCATCGACTCCGTGCTCACCATGAACCGCATGTTCGAGGACGGCGCGGTCGGCTACATCGGAACCCAGAACGAAACGGTTAACTATCAGGCAACCGTTTCCGAATACGTTTCCCGTTATTTCGAGACCACCGGCGATGCCAACGCCAGCCTGATCCTTCAGAAAATGCAGTGGTATGGCGCGATCAACGGGCGCATCGGCGACTGGTGGACCGCCCCATCCTGGAAACACAACTGGAACGACATCCGCAGCAGCTTTTCCGGCGGCGAGACCGTGGCAGGAAACAATCCCTACGTCCGCGCTGAACTGGACGCGTGGATCGCCGCCCCTGCCACCCTTACCAACTGGTATGGCCGCGCCCGCGTCGATCTCGCATGGTATCAATCCGGCACCGCACCGCTCACGCGCCCGGACTACACGGTCTTTGATCGGAACATCCAGGGCCCCCGTGCGTGGTATGGCCGCTGGAATTACGCCGCCACGCTCCGCAACATCAACTTCTCCGAGTCCGGACACACCACGCTCATCGGCGCGCAGGTCGCGGATCCG
>JBILPN010000416.1:0-3940 GCA_044373865.1 Luteolibacter sp.
AATCCAGCGTGGGGTTGAAGCCGGTGTTGATCTCAAACAGGTCGTCGAAGCCATCTCCGTCGCTGTCCTTGACGCTTGGATTGGTGCCGTGGGTGACGACCTCATCGAAAATTACGGGAGACAGAAATGATCAGTTCGCGCCGGAAAATTACGGGAGACAGAAATGATCAGTTTTTTGCTTGCGGCGTTATGTGAGCATGGTTTGTGGCGTCGCTTTGAAGGAGGTGCTCGGCGATAGTCCGGATCTTTGGGGGGCGGGCCGCATGGGTGCTACCCAGCTCTATAGGTTGGTGCGCCACGGGGGCAAGCGTCTGAAAGCTTGCGCGGTTTTGGCCTGCAATTTTGGGCGCGCGGGTTACGGAATTTTATTCTTCCACCAGGTGCATGCTTTCTACTTTCTGAAATCTACAAAGTATTGATTTCCAAGCTTTCACAGATCCCATGCCGAAGTTTGCAAGAAAATTTTGATTATTTCTGTCTCCCGTAATTTTGGACGAACATGATTTGACAGAAACCGATACGGTCGAAGTCACACTGTCCTTCTTGCCCTCCGCTCACCGCTTGCTCTGCATGATTGCAAGCGTCCTGCGCCGCCCGGTGAGAAAGCTTCTCGCGGGGCTTATTTGTCTCGATGCACAAATTTTGGCGGACGAGCTCACCACAGCATTGCTAAACGAGGGCATCGAGAGCAACGAGATGCTTCTCGAGTTGGCCGGAGAATGGATGAAGTTCGAGGCGATCACCAGCCATGGCAACATGCCGGTCGGTAGAGACGGACTCAATCACTGGAGCCTATTTGAATTCGATCCGTGGGAAACCGAGCCCGCGCTCACTCCCACCTGTAAAAGGACCGCCGCCGAAATTCGCCAGTCCGCCAACGGCCGCTGCCTAGCCTGAACCTATCACCGACCATCGCATGAACAAACCGAGCCAGCTGCGAGCCTCCAAAGTCGAAAAATGGGGTGAGGTCTTTCGCGCCTGCAAAGACAGCGAGCATATCACCTTTGAAATGAAAATGCCCAAGAACATCTATGCGATCCTTCTAACCGAGGCCACTGCCCATGGTATCGATCTTTTCCAAGTCGCGGACAAAATGATGTCTCTCGGATTGAAACTGTTTCAGGAAGATCACTATGCATGGGCCAAGCCGACCACTCCGCCCAACGTAGTGCCTTTTCCTTCGCCCTTCATTGAGCGGATTTAGCCGATGTCCAACCTCTTCCTCATGCCTACCATGAAACCGCCCCGCATTCCCGGCCCCGCCGCCGTCGCCGCCGAGCTTCGCAAGGAAAGCCGTCAGGAGGAGCGGCAACTAGCGGGGGCCATCTGCCAAGCCGTCATTGAGGAAGTGCAAGCCGAGCGCGGGGTAAAGTGGCAGCTGATGATTTCCTGCGGGCGGGAGGCACCGCAGGCAGCCGCGGCCCGCGTGCTGGCCATGGCCGTCAGTTGTTCCGCCGGCGTCCCCACAAATCTGGTAGCCCGTGCATTCAATCGCACCTGGCAGACCGTGGACAGCGCCCGCAGACGCCAGACCGGCCTCGCTCTTGGGAATGGCGAAGCACGGGACGAGTTCATTCGTGTTCTTTCCCGCGCCATGGAACGCGCCACCTTGAAAGCTCCACCGGTCGGAGCTTAACCCGTTCGAGTCAGAGCGCCCCGTTCAAGCCCTGTCTGGAGGAATCCACGCGTGGCTTTTCCGTTTACTGGTGAATCTCCACACCGATGGGGTCCATCGCGTTCGTCCGGATCGAAAGCACGCTATCCACGCCGACCTTTCCCGAAATTTTCACGCTTCCCGAAACCGTCCCCGTTGCACGGCCGATTTCCCGCAGCTCCCAAGCGATCCACGCGAGCAACACACAAAGGACGGTCCCGACAATCTGAAGGTATCTCATGGCGCGCGACCCTAGCAGCCCTCCACTGCCGGGAAAGGATCAAATCCACCCGGCGAAAAGCCGGAGTATCGTTGCAATCGCTATCAGAGCGGGGCATTGATACGGTTTCAAACTGCCGGAAAACTGCCGGAGGCGACTTTCGGAGGAGTCGTTGAAAACGGAATACTAGCGCTGCAACTCTTTGCGTTTGAAGGAAGTACGAGGACTGGGACTCGAACCCAGGACCAATTGATTAAAAGACATCCATATATTTGACTTAAGTTATTAATTATAAGATATTTGCAAATATGGTAAAAAAATAAAATTGAAAGTTGCCACAAGAGTTGCCAGAAACTCCCCGTGGCGAGGCCTAAAAAAATTCTACGTTTCAAGATTAGTAAATACTCGAACAAGTCCAAGAGTGTTTCTTGGCGTGTGACGGGTACGAAGTTGGACGGGTCGAGGGTGCGTATGAATTTTGCCGATGAATTCGAGGCGAAGCAAACGTTAGCGGATTTGGAGGGGGATGTTGCGGGACACATTGAGGCACCAAGAATCCAGCGCACACGCCTTTCGGCAGAGCAACTTGCGGATGCGGAAGCCGCGTTGCAGAGCGCAGATGGACGCAAAATCGCGTTGATCGTCGCTCATTATCTTCATCTGGAAGCCCGGGCCAAGGCGAAGGGGGTGAATCTTGATACCTCGCTGGCTTTTCTAGAGTCACATTTCAGAGGTGAGACCCAGGAGGTATCTGTTCTCAATGCTTACAATGAATTTATAGCTAGCAGGGTAGGGGGCTCGCCTGTGACCAAAACCTACTATGAGGCCACACTTCGTTTGTTATTGAAGCCCGACCCGAACAAGCTGGTCCATTCCTTCACGGTTTCCAACATCGAAACACTCCTCAATGCCTACAAGAACATCAATTCTAAGCGCACCTACCGGAGAGCCTTTTCGACGTTCTTCAATTGGGCCGTGCGGCATCACTACTGCCTCGAAGATCCTTGTAAGCGATTGGACAAGTTACCAAAAGACATGACCCAGATCGTGGCTCTTTCCTTCGAGGAGATTCGGCGTCTGCTCTATGCGGCCAAGTTCCACCAAGAGGGGGCTGCCGCTGCGACCGTGGCCATCGGTCTATTTGCCGGCCTGCGTCCCAGTGAAATTGCTGACTTAAAGCCTGAAGATATCGGAGAGAAGGTCATCCGGGTGACGGGTGGTAAGTTGCGTCGCAAGCTCAAGCGTACTGTGCCGATCGCTCCGGTCCTCGCAGTTTGGCTCAAAAAGCATCCATTCACTGGGCTTCCTTCGGGTTGGGACTACAAGATGAAGGCTCTGAAGAAGGCTACCAAGGCTGCCAAGTGGGTGCAGGACATCATCCGCCATACTTCGATTAGTTTTCAAGCCGAGCGCGATCAAAATGAGGCTCTGACTGCATACAACTGCGGCACCTCGGTGAAAATGATGGACCTTCACTACAGAAACACAATCGACGACGAGAAGATCATCAAGGCGTTTTGGGATCTTACTCCGTCGAAGCTGGTGGCGAAGAAGCCGGAGGTCAATTTGCCGAGTAGGGTGAAGATTGCATGGCCGAGTAAGAGCCAGTTAGAAAAACTTGTCTGGGCAAAACCTCTTGTGCACGCCGCCAAGGAGATCGGAGTGTCGGACGTTTCCCTGAGGAAAAGATGTGTGAAACTTGGAATTGGACTTCCGACTGCAGGGCATTGGTTGCGGCAGCGGTAGTTACAGTCTCCCGAAGACGGGAATCATTTGACCCAAGCTCCATGGATACGTTGTCAGTCTTCCATGAAGAATCTCAAATTTCTCGTAGGCTCTGCCCATAGATTCTTTCCGGGTGACACGTCGGCGTCGCCATGAGGTAGGATTTACCGCGAGTTGACCGGTGCTGTGCCAGTCGGGAAGGTTGCCGAAGAATTGGAAATCTTGGTCAAGGGCATTTCCGCTTCCCACGGTGAGCGGCATGAACTTGGAGAAGAGGATCTGCACTATCTGCGTGAGCGGGAAGGCTTGGTTTCTGAATCCATTCGAGCAAGCAATGTCGC
>JBILPN010000415.1:0-3940 GCA_044373865.1 Luteolibacter sp.
GGATTTCGAAATGGATTTGGATTTGGAATCCGAACTCGCGAAAGAATTCGCCCAAGGAACAATCCATCGTGCACGTGCCATGCCCCAGAAAAGCAGAGCAGCAATCAACCGCAAGCAAGAAACTGATTTTTTCTGTCTCTTACAATCAGCTTTACAAACAATCCATCGTGCACGTGCCATGCCTCAGAAAAGAAGAGCAGCAATCAACCGCAAGCAAGAAACTGATTTTTTCTGTCTCTTACAATCAGCTTTATTGCTTTGGGAAAGGTTCGACAAATGGAGACGGGGAGGGCATGATTTTTGAAGTGATGAGTGAAACACGGTTGATCGCAGTGGTGGGCGGCAGTGGATCTGGCAAGAGTTGGCTGGCGACCCGCCTGGGTGAGTGGCTGGGCGATGATGCAGGGCATCTTTGCTTGGATAATTTCTATCGTGACCTAGGGCACTTGCCTGAGTCCGCTCGCGATTTGGTGAATTTTGATGACCCTGCTGCGATCGACTGGGATAGACTGGCACTTGTGATCGAGAGCTTGGAATCCGGTCAACCGGCGGAGTTGCCGATTTATGATTTTCAGGATCATGTGCAGCGACCAGAGAAGATGCTATTGGAGCGCAAGAAGATCGTTGTGCTTGAGGGTTTGTGGCTTTTGCATCCCGAGTGGTTGAGGGAGAAATTTGCATGGAGTGTGTTCGTCGATTGCTCAGAGGAAATGAGGCTGGAGCGGCGCATTCAACGTGATGTGAAAACACGGGGGCGCACGGAGGAATCGGTCCGCCAACAATTTGCAAATCATGTCCAGCCGATGCATGCGCGCTTTGTCGAACCGCAGCGACACCATGCGAAACGATGCGTGGGCTCACCGATGACGGAACGCGAGCGAGATGAGCTCATCGCGGCTTGCTTGGCTTGACCCGGGGCCTTGTGAGTCACGGATGCTGGATGCGCGATGTTCCGTCTTGCGTCTATCCCGGGAATGGCGTTTCTTCCGCGCGCATGTCTTCACTTCCTACCGCTGACCTCCTGGCGCTCGATACGGCTGGCTTAAAAAGCCGCTTGTCGAAACTCAGGAGGTATCTTTGACGTCCCAACTCTCGAAAACGAAATCAACACTCTCGAGGAGGCAATGGGGGCTCCTGAGTTTTGGAATGACTCGGACAAGGCGAAGTCGATCGCCTCAAAGGCGGCAGCTCTGAAGAAGAAGCTGGAAAGTTTTCTCAAGCTTGAGTCACGCGTGGCCGACATCGACGAAGGGGTTTCCTTGGCGAAAGAATTTGACGATGCGGATTTGGCGCGCGAGGCACTGACGAATGCAAAGGGCTTGGAGGGCGACATTCGCTCCTATGAGCTGCTGACTTTGCTGGATCAGCCAAGCGATATTTCCCCGTGTTTCCTTGTGATTTCTGCCGGAGCAGGTGGGACCGAGGCTTGCGATTGGGCGCAAATGCTGCACCGGATGTACACGCGCTGGGCAGAGCGGAAGGGCTACACGGTTGAGACCTTGGATTGGCAGGACGGGGACGAGGCCGGGCTGCGGACCGCAACGCTGAAGATCACTGGTGATCATGCCTACGGGTTCCTCAAAAGCGAGCGCGGTGTGCACCGACTGGTGCGGATTTCTCCGTTCGACTCGAATGCGAAGCGTCACACGTCATTTGCTTCGATCGATGTGACCCCAGAAATTTCCAAGGAAATCAAAATTGAGATCAACGAGAAAGACATCGAGATCACCACGACGCGTTCTGGCGGCAAAGGTGGCCAAAACGTCAACAAGGTGGAAACTGCGGTCATTCTGCGCCACCTTCCTTCCGGGATTTTGATTCGTTCGACTGCGGCGCGGACGCAAGGGGCGAACCGCGAATTGGCCTTTGAGATCCTGAAAGCCAAGCTCTACACCATTGAGGAGGACAAGCAGAAGGCGGATGCGGACCGAGCTTACGGCGAGAAGGGTGACGTTTCTTGGGGAAATCAAATCCGCTCTTACGTGTTTCAGCCTTACCAGAAAGTTCTCGATCTTCGGACGGGCGAGGAGTCTGGCAGCATCCAAGATGTGATGGACGGCGACATTGATGCGTTCATCGAGGCGAAACTCCGTGGTAAAGTCCGGATCAAAGGCGCGAAAGACGAGGACGATTGAACGGCGGCCCTGTCGTGTGCTGAGTGAGCAAGTGGGGTATTTCCCAATAGACGCTCTGGATTTTCAGCTTTTCCAAGCCCGATGCTTTGCTGCGTCAGTTTGGTGTGGTGTGTGTCTGGGATTTCTGCGTATTTCCGGCGCGCCCAAGGGGCTTAAACATCCATGATTTCCGATCTCACCGTCATCAAGGCCGGCACCGGCGTTCTCACCAAATCTGCGGACGGCACACTCGACCGTGCCGCGCTTGTGCATCTGGTTTCAGCCATTGCGGGATTGGTGAACTCTGGACAGCGCTGCCTGTTTGTCTCATCCGGCGCGGTGGGCTCGGGAGTTTCAGCACTTGGAATGACCGAATACCCGAAAGACACTGCGACGCGGCAGGCCTGTGCGGCCGTGGGGCAGGCGCGCTTGATGCAGACCTACAGCAGTTTGTTTTCCAATTTTGAAATCACGATTGCACAGGTTCTCCTGACTGCGGCGGATCTTGGGACGCCGGAGCGTGCGGCATACGTGTCTGACACGCTCGGGCGGCTTTTGGCAGAACCCGGGATTTTACCAATCATCAATGAGAATGATTCGGTGGCGGTTGAGGAATTGAAATTTGGGGATAACGACATGCTTTCGGTCCGTGTCGCGAAGCTGGCAGGTGCCAAGCGCGTGATTTTGCTCACCAGTGTGGATGGCCTTCTCGATCCGGAAAGCAACGCGCTGATTCCCGAGGTGTCGGATATTGACTCGGTTTTCCGGCACGTCCGGGCAGACAAGGGACGCTTTTCGATGGGCGGAATGGCTTCAAAACTCGAGGCGGTGAAATTCGCCGTGGATGCGGGAATCGAGACTCACATCGCGCACGGTCGTCACCCGGAACGGCTTGCGGGAATCGTCTCCGGCCATGGAATCTCCACGCGCTTTCATCCCAGCCGCTGACAGATCTAGGATGCGGTGGGCTTGATCTTTCTGCAGAGTTCCGGCATTTCAGGGGCATGTCCATTGTGCTTGCCTCCTCCTCGCCACGCCGTCGTGAATTGTTAGCTCGTGCGGGGGTGCGGTTTGAGGTGGTGATTTCCCCGGCGGAGGAAATTCACGATGCGACGATGCGGCCTGACCTGTTGTGCGAGGCGAATGCGGTGTTGAAGGCGGCAGCGGTGGCGGAACAACGACCGGAGGCGACGGTGATCGGGTCGGACACCCTGGTTTTCATCGATCAAACGCCTTTGGGGAAACCGGTGGATCTCGGGGAAGCGCGGCAGATGCTGCGGCGCCTGTCTGGGCGGACACACCAAGTTTGCACCGGAGTGTGCGTGATTGCGCCGGGCGGCGAACGCCGGGTTTTTCACGAAATCACCGAAGTGAGATTCAGAGACTTGGATGAGCAAGTCATCGAAACCTACATTTCCTTGGTAAATCCCTTGGACAAGGCTGGGGCTTATGGGATCCAGGAATTTGGCGAGATGATCGTTGCGGAAATTTCCGGCAGTTTTGAGAACGTGATGGGACTGCCCGTCGAACGGGTGGTGGAGGCACTTGGGTGAAATCGGATTGCGGAGTTGGCGGGCGCGGTCAAGACTGTCGCATGGAGAGGCCTCACCGCTACCCGATCATTTTCAATCCGCGGGCGCGGAGCCAAAAGGGTGGGCGCGTGCTGCGATTTTTGATGAGCCATGCCAACCGGTTCGCGCTTTATGCGACGAATCATGCGGGTGAGGCGCGCGAGTTGGCCGCGCGTTTTGCGGCAGCTGGGGAGCCGGTGGTCATCGCCGCAGGTGGGGACGGCACGCTTAATGAGGTGGTGAGCGGCTTGGCGG
>JBILPN010000417.1:0-3928 GCA_044373865.1 Luteolibacter sp.
GAAATTGGCTCACGATTGATGGACAGGCTTCGCTGGACTATGAAAATTTCAAACTTCCGATCATTCGCTCGATGGCAGTCATGACGGTGGACCCGAAATTAACAGTCCGCTTCCATGTCGTCGGGAAAATCAAGTAAACCTATCACCAACCAAATCAAATGACACCGGATGCATGGTGGCGGCGCCGCAGTCTTTGCGCTCACGCACTGATGACTGGCAGTTTTTCCCACGGCCTTGGGAATTTGGACCGTGTCGAGCCACGGCTTGCCGCAGCTCTACGTGACGTCCTCGCTCACCCAGGATCGCTAATTCGGGCGGTGGCGGCCTATCTGATTGGGATCGAAATGGGAATGGCGGAGCAATCCGCACGTGCCCTGGGCTGCGGCATTGAGTATTTGCACACGGCATCAATTATCTTTGATGATTTGCCAGCAATGGATGATGCTAGAACCCGTCGAGGCGCGGCCTGTGTGCACGTGATCCACGGGGAGTCTGTGGCAATCCTTGCAGCGCTTGCTCTAGTCAACCGCGGCTACTCAATGCTGTGGCAGGCCATTCGCAACGCTTCTCCAGCAGGCCGTGAAAAAGCGGGCGAGTGGGTGGACGCGCGGCTTGGTGTGCACGGCGTCATCGGTGGCCAATCTTACGACCTAAGCGGTTGGCGCGGCTGTCAGAATCCTGCTGATGTGAGTGAGGTGGCAGCAAGAAAAACCGCCGATCTACTCCGTCTCACCATGGTTTTACCTGCTATCATCGGCCGCGCAACAACACGAGAGCTGACACTTCTCGATCGCTTGGCCATCCTCCGTGGATTGGCCTATCAAACGGCCGATGATATCAAGGATGTTCTTGGCTCCGACTTAGAGTCTGGCAAGACTGCGGGCCGCGACGAGGAATTGGGACGACCCAATATTGTCGCGGCGGAAGGGCTTCCCGCCGCAAGGATCCGTCTCAGACGGCTCAATGATGCCGCCGAACGGGTGACCAAGGCCTTGCCTGGCGATGCCTCGCGCTGGTGCATGCTTGATATGCTGCGCGTTCCTTCGGTTGATGCGCTTACAACCCCAACAAAGACTCGCCTTCCCAAGGCGATCTGATTTTCAAATCCATCCAAACTTTGATCCCATGAGCTTATGGCGTTTGATTCTAACCAACCTACGGCGGCACCGGGTTCGCACGGCCGTGGGCGCGACGGGAATCGCACTTGGTGTCGCGACGATGCTCAGCGTTGTCGGGCTATTAGGCGGAGCGGTGAAGATGTTCGAACGCATTCTCCGCAGCGATTCGGAAATCGTGGTCTTCGAGAAAAATGTATCGGATTTGTTCTTTAGCAATGTGGACGTGACCGTCGCGAATGAATTGAAGGAATTGACCTTTGTGAAGGATGCACAACCCGTTCTTTTTAGCATCATCACGGCACCAGACCGCCCGGTAGTAACCTGCTTTGGGATCCGCGCCTCGGATGCGCGACTCAAAAAGGGAACTTGGATCAACGGCAGCGCCGATGGTTTTACGGATGACGGGCGCAGCGTGGTGCTGGGTGAACGTGCGGCAGATTTTTTAAAAGCGAATGCAGGGGATTCGGTGGCGCTAGGCCAAGGAATCTATCCAGTCGCAGGTGTGGTTCGCATGGAAAATGGTTTTGAGAATGGCGGGGTTTTCATGCCTTTGGCAAGCTGCCAGGCGGCCTTCCACAAGGAGGGTGTTTGCTCGGTGATCACGGTCGCTCTCGCAGATCATGCGGAATCTTCAGCCGTCAAGGGATGGATCCATAAGCATCATGAGGCGCTCATCGCAATGGAAAACGAGGAGTTCAGTCGCAACTATTCACAGTTCAAAATCATGAAAACCACGGCTTGGGTTGTTGGTGCATGTGCTTTCCTGCTTGGTGGGCTAAGCGTAACAAATACCATGATTCTATCGGTTTTCAGCCGGATCAAGGAACTGGCAATCGCACGGGTGTGTGGTTTCTCGCGCGGCCAAATCGCAAGGATGATTTTCGGCGAGTCGCTCTTGGTTTCAACGATCGGGACCTTCGCGGGTTGGGGCCTCAGTTCTGCGGGACTCTGGCTGCTCGCGAAAATTCCAATGCTTCAAGGGTATGTGGAACCTCGGATCGGGTGGCAGGAGGTCTCTGCCGCCATGAGTCTCGCGGCACTCACTGCCATCATCGGGGCGTTGTATCCGGCGTATTACGCTGCACGTCTCAAACCTGCGGAAGCACTTCGCTTCGAATAATCTAATCAAATTCCATGAAAACACAAGTATCGGTGGAGAATGTCTGGAAGAGTTTCGACCGGGGCCGAATTGAAGTCTTAAAGGGGGTAAGCCTTGGCGTGGCTAAGGGCGAAATTGTCGCTCTATGCGGAACTTCAGGCTGCGGTAAATCCACACTCCTGAACGTGATTTCAGGCCTTGAGGAGGTGGACCGGGGTGACGTGAGTGTCTCGGGTTTCAATGTTGTCACGGAATCGACTCGCATCGACTTGCTAAGACATCACATCGGTTATGTCTTTCAATTTCACCACTTGATGTCGGATCTAACGCTTGCCGAAAATTGCTTGGTTCCTCTAATTGCAAGCGGCGGCAAGCGCGCGGAGGGAATGGCTCGTCTTCATGAACTCGCCAGCGCAACTGGCGTCGAACATCGATTGAACCGCCGGGTCCGGGAACTCTCCGGCGGCGAGCGTCAACGTGGCGCGATCGTACGGTCGCTGATGAATGATCCAGAACTGTTGCTCTGCGATGAGCCAACCGGCGCACTTGATGAAATGAACCGCGAGAAGGTTTTTGATCTTCTCCTCGATCTCGTGCGCTCACGTGGCCGCACGCTGGTTCTGGCGACCCACGATCCTGAACTTGCAAGCCGCTGTGATCGAACCGTGAGAATGCGCGACGGTAGAATTGAGGATTTTTCAGCCTAATGCCGGAATCTCACTCACGCACGGAGTCCCTTGACTGCGCGGTGCGCCACTCGCTGGCATGTCTTGTCATCGGCAACGCGGTGGGGCTCTATTTGGCTTTGTTGTTGCTGATGCCTAGCTTGCAGTTAGAATCACTATCGTATGGTCGCTGGATGCCGGTGCACCTGAATGTGCAGCTTTATGGTTGGACTTCCCTACCTTTGGTTGCCTTGCTTTTTTCGGTTTATGAGGTTGACCAAAGCCGCCACTCCGCATGGGCCCATGCCGCCGTCTGGGCATGGACCGCCGCTCTCGGGGTCGGGGTAGCTCACTGGCTCGGTGGGACGAGTTCTGGTAAGTTGTTTCTCGATTGGAAGAATGGCTCGCTACAGGCATACATCGCTTCACTCGTGATCCTATGGGTAGCTCTCGCCGCCGCTTGGTCGGATCGCCGGAAAACTTGGAGGAAATTTCGTGTTCACGCCTCAGCGGTTGGGTTAATGGCTTTAGCGTTGGTTCCTATTTTACTCGTAGTCGCTGCATCTCCCACCACCTATCCTCCGATTGACCGGAGCACGGGTGGCCCGACGGGATCAAGTCTCCAAGGCTCCGCATTACTGGTCGTTGGCTTGATGTTGCTTCTCCCGCGCATGATCATCAAAAATCCGCGGAGCAGTCGCAATCCGACGGTGTGGATCTTTCTTGTGGTTTCATTTGTTGTGTTTGGAGTCACCGAGACCATGGGCGGGACTCATCGCGACCCGCATCAAGTTCTATCTGTCCTGTTTCTCCTTCCTTGGTTATGGCTTCTGCCACGCGATTGGAAGAGCTTCAACTGGCCGGAAGGTTCCCGCGCCTGGCGCTACGCGATGTTTGGATGGTGGGGCGTTTTGATCGTGAGCAGTTTGCTGATGTATCAAGACGGTGTGCTGGATCGAATCAAGTTCACGCAAGCTCTGGTGGCGCATTCTCACATGGCCATGGCCGGCTTTACCACTTCATTTTGTGCATTGTTGATTGTGTTG
>JBILPN010000418.1:0-3927 GCA_044373865.1 Luteolibacter sp.
TTCCCGGCGGCATCAAGGCGCGCGTAGAATTCGCCATCCATGACGTAGCGGAAATCCTTCCGCAGGCGATAGCCTTCTGCTATCACGGTCTCTCGCCGATAGAATGCGGCGGTCGAGCCCACATAACAATGGTGGTGCACATGCACAAAGAGGGACCATTTCAAGGCTTTGACATGGCGCAGAAATCTCCCCGATTCATCGATAAAATCCCAATCTCCATAGACGACATCCGCCGTCGATTTTTTCAAGAAGATCAACATCTTTGCAAGCGCTCCGGGTTTCAGTCGGTCATCGGCATTCAACCAAATCACCCATTCACCTTGCGCCTGTGAAAATCCCTTGTTGATCGCATCCGACATCCCTTCATCGGGTTCCTGAATCCAAGTGAGATGCGGAAATTTTCCTGCAACTGCTGCGCTGTCGTCGGTGGACCCCGCGTCATACACGAGGTGCTCGCAAGACACTCCCGTTTGGGCGGCTACGCTCTCCAAGCAATCTCTCAGGAAGTGCCCGTAGTTGAAATTCGGGGTGATGATGGTGAAATCCACGGAACTGGCGATGGGGTTGGCAAATGGGAATCGGCGGATGCGGACTGCGGGCACCTTGGCTCGAATCAAGCGGACATCGGTGAGGATGGGTGGGGCTGCGGGTGGATGTCCGCCTGAGATTGTCTGCTTTCAAGAATCATTTCGGTGGCTCTCGCCGCGACCTTGGGGGCGTGCAGGCGCTCGCACCAAGTCTTGGAAATTTCTTGGGCATTCCGCCTGCCTTGGTCCCAATGCGCCAGTTCCTCGATCAAGGCTGCGACGTGTTCTTCAAGCTGATCCCGCTGCGCCAAGGTGCCGAAATTCTCGGAGGTGAACCACTCGAAGGCGGCCATCGAGGGCGAGGGCCCGGCGACCACGGAGCAGCCTGTGCACAGCGCTTCACCCGCTGCGATCCCGAAGCTCTCATAGGCGGATGGACTGTAAAAAACTTGCGCCGCTTGAAACAAATCGACCAGTTCGTCTCTCCCCAAGCGCCCTCGCAGGCGCACGCGCTGCTTGGCGGTTGCCGGCAGGGATTGGTGCCATGCGCTGAGGGCTTCGGTGAGCTCGCCTGCGATTTCGACACGCACTTGTGCATCCCGGGTGAGGACTTGCTCCAAGACCGCCTGCATCAACGCTGGCCGTTTTTGAATCAGATCCTGCCAGCGGCCGACGCACGCGATCATCCGCGACTTGGTGGCCTGCGCTTGAATTTGAAATCGCGGCTCAACCGGGTGAGGCAGCATTCGCACCCGGCGCACCATCGCGTCGCCACCATAGGACTTGCAAAGCAATTGATAGCGCTTTGCCGCGGTGGGTGAGACACAGGCGATGATGTGCCCTTGCTTGAGGTGGGTGGCGCGCAGCGGGTCGGTCACACAGAGTCCGTAGGTGACTCCCTTTACGGCGGCTTTGCAAAATGACAGCAGCGTGCGGACGCTGGTTTTTCCTCCGAGGATGATCCATAGCTCATGGAGCCAGCCTTGGAAGCTGCCCAAGGGGCTGATCCAGCCGCCATTGTCTTGGTTTAAAATGAGGGTGATTCCCGCCTCGCGAATCGCCCTTGCAACATTCCGATAGGTTGGGTGGCCCCATGCATAAAGGACCACTCCATCCAGCTGCTGAGTCTTCCACCATGCCACGGACTCCAAATTGGCATACTCAGTCCGGAGGAGATCCGGGCGATCCTCTGGCTGTCTGTCACCTGGCATCACGGCCATGGATTCATGACCACACGCCTGCAAACCACGGCACATCAAGCCGCTGTCACGGGCGAAGAAGTCCTCGCCGCCACCAAAGGGAAATGGAGTGCAGGTGAAAATTCGCATGCTGGCTTGGGGAATGGGTGGTGGCTAATCGGTGGATTCTAGCCAATCGACTTGGCGACGAATGCCTAGGATGCGTCATTTGGTGAAGACCAAATTGCAATTTGCTCCATAGCGCAGCAACTTCGGAAAGGCTTTGAACAAATAGGCGTCCAAGCCCTGCACGGCATTTGATAGAAACTGGAAGCGGTCCGAAAATCCTTTCATCGGGTAGCCTAGCAAATTGAACATCTGCACTTCGCAACTCGTGAAGCCTTTGGCCATGCATTGGAATTGTGATAGGTAAAGATTGCTCTCGTCCCCGAGTTCATGCTTTGCCATGCGGACGGCACGGATTGCCGCAACCAACAGGTTGTGTCCCATGGGTTCGAAGATGAAGACAAAGCGGCCGCCGGGTTTGAGGACTCGCAGGACCTCGCGAGATAATCCTTCGGTGTTGTGAGCAAGATGATGAAGGGCGGCCTGCCCCCAAACGAGATCGAGCGATTCGTCCGGGTAGGCCTTCATGTCAAATGCGTCACCTGCCACGTAGGAAAGTCCGGGCAGGCGCTTCAGGCATTCATCGACTTCTGGACCGCTTGCGGCATAGAGGTCCAGTCCGATCACTTCTGCCTTGGGGAAGGTCTCGGCCACGCCCTGCGCGAGCTTGCCAAATCCACCACAAATTTCCAAAGCGCGCTTGCCACTCAAATCAATCCTGCACAACTCGCTGTAACCCGCCAAAAACAACGGGCGGTCAGAACTTGGAAATCCTCCCACGGCTGGCAGCATCGCCTCGGCGCGAGGGTCAAATGGAGGTGTTGGGTGGCTGAGGTGGAGATTCATGGGTGGCTGGGATGGGGCTGGCTGTGACGGTGGGCCAAGCGTAAAATAGGCTCCTCGAGAAAGCGATAGGAAACACCGGCCACCACAAAGGTCACGACCGCGGCGCTCAGGGTCAGAATGGCATCGGAGAAATTGACGATTTGTGGCGCTTGTCCTTTGATCAAGCCATGCATCAGTCCACTGATTCCTTGGTGGCTTAGGTAAATTCCATAGGAATACAGGCCAACCCATTTCAAGGCCGGGTTCTTTAAAAATCGACACAGCGGCGGGTGGAGTTCGAGTCGCGCAATCAAGATCAAGAGGGTGTAGAGCCCGGCGTAGAGAGTTTGATCGAACACTCCGAGGCACCCGGGAAACACAATCATGGTGGCAACTCCTCCCAGAAGCAGGCACCCGCATGCGATCAAGCCGGCCTTCCCTGCCAGGCAACGTCTTCTTAAGGAAGCGGACCGAACGATGAAGGCCGCGCAGGCTCCTGCGAGCAGTGGATCGGCCCGCCATGGCAGATTGACGTAGGCATGGAAGCCGGGGGAAATCATGCGCAGGCACGGAAGCAGGCAGATCCCCGCCACAAAGAGCCATGGCAGCTTGCGTTTTCCCAGCAACAGCAGAAGCAGCGGGATGATCAGATAGAACTGCTCTTCCACGGCAAGGGACCAAGTCACGGCAAGCCATCCCGGACCGAATTGCTGCTGAAGCCCCATGAAGATGTTCTGTGTGAACGTTGCGTAGGAACCAAGTGGCATGGGGTTTTCAAACAACCAGCGCCTCGCATCTTCGGGGAGACCTTGCCAGTCTTTGAGTAGCACGAATAGTCCTAACATCACAAAGTAGAGAGGGAAGATTCTCGCGCTCCGGCGGAGATAGAAGTGGCGCAAAAAATTTGGCTGCCCGGATTTGTCGATGAGAATTCCCACGATGAGAAATCCGGATAGAGCGAAGAATAAATCCACTCCACTGCCAGTCACATAGAGCAAGCGCCTGATGTAGGGTGCCCACCAACCTGCATCTCTTGAGACCAAGCACGGGATGTAATGCCACACCCAAACCATCAAGACGGCGAGCCCGCGGATGCCATCCAAGGCTGGATAGCGCTCGGAATTTCCTGATTCTAACTGGGTCATGCCGGCCGGGTGGTTTTTACCAACGCATGAGATCACCACAGGATGATCGCATCATTCTCAATCCGCAGGCGCATGGATGGCTTGCGTTTGGCGAGGAAATTCCCCAAGGCTTCGACGCTTGGGTAG
>JBILPN010000419.1:0-3926 GCA_044373865.1 Luteolibacter sp.
TGCCGGGAGTCCGAGTTCGATCGGAGCGGCTGGTGAGTCAGCGGCGAATCTGGTGATCGACGGCGGAAAAATCGCGCTGATAGGAGAGCAGACCAGCAGCAACCGCAGCATCAGCCTGGGTGCATCTGGTGCCGGTTTGCTCGTGCCGGGCGGCGTATCCTTGCAGATTTCCGGCCTGCTCAGCGGGACAGGTTCCCTCACCAAAGAGGGAGCGGGCACCTTGATTCTTGCCTCTTCGAACACGTATTCGGGTGGCACGGTCATCGCAGGAGGAACGCTCCAGCTCGCATCGGATGGGGCAAATGTCTCGGGTTTGGGTGGAGGCTTGGTCACGCTGAAGGGGGGCACCTTGGCGATGGCGAACAATGATGACGTCTCGTCAGCTGCGACCAGCCAGTGGTCGCTTCATGTGCCACAGGGGGCGGTCGGCCGACTGAATGCAGATGGTCGCTGCACTCTAGCAGGCTCCCTCAGTGGGAGCGGAGATTTCACGTTTTACACCCCCTTTGTGCGGACGGCGCTCACGGGAAATTGGTCGAGTTTCAGCGGCAACATTTGGGTGGTTTCCGATGCGGACGGAGGAGATTTCCGGATTGAAACCACGGCCGCCTATGCGAGTGCGCGCTTGGATTTGGGACAACGAGTGAACGCTTATTACAACGTGAGCATGGGGAGCAACGTGAGCTTGGCAGTTGGCACATTATCCGGAGCTTCGACCTCGTCACTGCGTGGAGGCCCAAGCGCGGGGCGGACCTTGACGTGGCAAGTCGGTGCTCGGAACGAGGACAGCGTCTTCGCCGGAGTCATCGCCAACAGCAGCAGTTTGACCGCGCTGACCAAGATTGGCGCGGGAACACTCGCGTTGAGCGGCGCAAACACCTACACCGGTCCCACAAGCATTTCTGCAGGTCGCTTGCAAATCCATGGCAGCAGCACAGGTTCTGCATTCACCGTGCAAAGCGGTGGCACGCTCGGCGGGACAGGTGTGATTTATGGCGATGTGACCGTGCTGGCGGGCGGCGCCTTCGAACACGGTGGTCTCAGCACCGCCGCGCTCACGATCAACGGAAATTTAATTTTGTCTGGCAGCGTCGTGGTGCGTCCGGCAGCTGGGGGAATGGTGGCAGGCAACTACACGGTTCTAACTTACACTGGCAGTTTGACTGGCAGCCCTTCATTTGTTTGGGATGCGCCGACGGGTTCCAATCTGCAGGCGAGTTTCGACAGCAGCACTCCGGGGGTGATTCGCATGAGCTTGGTGGAAATGCCGCGTTATCCAGGTGCCATTTTCTGGTCTGGAAGTCGTGATTTCAATTGGGATCAGACGAGTGCCAATTGGATGGATGGCGAATCCGAAACGTTCTATCAAATCGGTGACAGCGTTTACTTTACGGACGCTGGGAATGCTGAATCCGCCATCAATCTTGTTGAAAATGTTCAGCCGGCCGCCGTTGTTGTGAATGCGACGAAGAACTATGTGTTTTCCGGCAATGGAGTGCTCACCGACAGCGCGACTCTTGAGAAATCCGGCGGCGGGACACTGACTTTGACGCGCGTGCACAGTTTCACCGGGCTCACCACCCTCTCGGGCGGAGTTCTATCAGTCACTCAGACGGGCAGTGGGAGTTCCGCGGTGGGTGCGGCCTTGGGTTCCGGGGGAATTGTTTTGAGTGGCGGTGGTGACTTTCGGATGGGTTCCACAAATGGGAGGAATTTTCCTAACAATGAAATCAGCCTGCCCCCCGGCGCGCATGGAACCCTGTCCTCGGTGTCGTTGGCGAATGGCCATGGTGGGATGATCAAGGGTGGAGCAGACAGTATTCTCCGTCTATCAGGTCCGATCAGTGTCGGGCGGTCTGGGCTTGCGCAATTTGGAGATTTTTCGGGGCAAGTTGAGATCCCGTCGGGCAGTCAACTGCGGTTCGCCTCCACCAGCGGTTCCAATGGCAATGGCGGTGCGCTTGCGAGTTTTCAGGTCGATGGAGTGATCAGCACACGGAATGCAGGTGGGGCAGGGGGCGTGGTCATCGGCGCGCTCAGCGGGGCAGGCAGGCTGGAGGGGCAGGGCAGCACCCCTGCCGGAACTGTCACCTATTTCGTGGGAGCGAAGGGGGTTGATAGCAGTTTTTCGGGTAGCATCGTGAATGGAGGCAATGGAGTTTCTGCATTGCATAAGCTCGGTGGTGGCGAACTCACTCTATCGGGACTGAGTTCGTACAGTGGAGCGACCACGGTTGCTGCGGGTAAACTCACAGTGACGGGTGCCTTGCAGTCCAGTGCGACGACTGTGCAAGTCGGCGGAACACTCGGTGGAACTGGCAGTCTCGGGGCGGCTGTTAGCTGCAACGGCACTCTTGCGCCCGGGGTGGGTGTTGGGACCTTGGAGTTCTCGTCTGGACTGAATTTAGCCGCCACCAGTGCACTGGATTTCGAGCTGGGCAGCAGCTCGGACCAGGCCCTTGTCACGGGAAGCCTGCGCCTTGACGGGATCCTGAATGTCACGGCTGTCGATGGCTTTGCCGCCGGCAATTACACGCTGATTCGCTACACCGGAGCGTTGACTGACAACGGCTTGGAGATCGGTCGTTTGCCAAGTGGCTATTTGGCAAACCTGAGTTTCGAGGCCGCCGGTGAAGTCCGCTTGATCGTCAGCGCCATCAATCAGGTTCCACAGATTGAGGGGGGGATCATGGTGGATTCAATTGAAGTTTCCGGGTCTAGCAGTGTGCTTGCGGTGCTTGCGTCCGACGATGGCGGTGAGGGAAACCTGACGTATCGGTGGTTTGCGACGGGTCCTGCCAGTGTGATGTTTTCAGACAATCTCAGCAACTCGGCGAAGGTTTCCACGGCGGTATTCTCCGAACCGGGAGCTTACACCATTGTGGTAGAAGTTCAGGATCCTGGTGCTTTGAGCGCGAGTGCATCGCTTGAATTGACCGTGCGTCAAACGGCGACGTCATTGAGAGTCAGTGCAAATTCCAGTTCTCTGGTTGTTGGTGACACGCTGGCATTTTCAGCGGAGCTGTTGGATCAATTTGGGGCTCAGTTCGAGGCAATATCTCCGATGTGGTCGGTCAGTGGCGGAGGCGGGATCAGCGCAGATGGAGTTTTTAGCGCCAGCCAAGCGGGTGGTCCCTACTGGGTGACCGCCGTGAGTGCTGGAGTTTCATCTTCGTTCGAGGTGATGGTGGGGAAAGCCCTAGGAATCGTCAGTTTAGGTGACCTTGTTCAAAGCTATGATGGATCTCCGAAATCCGTCAGTGTCAGCAGCACGCCGAGCGGATTGAGTGTGAATCTGCTTTATGATGGTGAGTCAGAGGCTCCGACGGAAGTGGGGAGCTACACCGTTCAGGCAACCCTGTCAGATTCAAACTATCAAGGAACTGCGACTGCGGTGCTGGTGATCGAAAATCCTGTGATCCGTGATTTCAGTTCATGGGTGGCAGGGAAATTCAATCCATCGCAGATCAGTGCAGGAGAGTCTGCTCCACTGGCGGATCCCGATGGCGATGGGATGGTGAATTTGGCGGAATATGCCTTGGGGAGCGACCCTTATGGCTTCACTTCACAACCCACGCTGCTTCGTAATGCAGAGGCGATCTCTATCAATTTTCAGCGCCCACTCCACTTGTCAGACATTCGTTATCATGCCGAGGTTTCATCAAACCTAGAGGACTGGACGGCGCTCACACTTGAAGTGGTGAGTGGCGATGCGCAAACTGAACGGGTGCGAGCGACCTATCCATTGCCAAGCAATTCATCGGCACCAAGCTTCATGCGCTTGCGGTTCGAGAAATAAGGGTCGCGCGTGGTGCAGCTTGAGCTTGTTGCAAATCGACAGCACGAGAACGGTCGGCATTCGCGTTTGTTGAGCCATCCGAATACGTTGGAATTGGAACATCTCCATCCCGAGGGAGTTCCCTTGG
>JBILPN010000420.1:0-3923 GCA_044373865.1 Luteolibacter sp.
GTATGAAATGGCATGAACGGTGATGGCGTTTGCATCGATCAGCGAGATCGAGTCGCCTGAGTTGCTGAGCGAAATCCAGGGGTCGGATGTGCTGGTGAAAAAATTGCGATTCGTGCTGCTGAGCATTAGGGTTCCATCGGCGGGATCCGCGTCATCCGGTCCGAGGAGTGGGTCTTTCGAGGTCCCATTGTAGATTACAATTCGCGTGCCGGCCGGGATGTTTTCCCAGGCAGGGCTGTTCAGGAAAACGAGTTTTGATAGACTGCTTTCTTGCAGTTGCCAGTTGGCGAGGCTGCCAGCTTGGAGAGTGAGAATTTCCACCCACTCCGCAGCGCCGCCGATTGGACCTTGGCTGAACTCATGGAGGATCGCGCGGCGTGCGAGGGGAGAATCCGAGCCGCGCAGGACGAGTCCGCTGGTGTAAGAATATTGATCGCCGGGGGAGGCCAGCGTGCTGGGGCGGGCGAGTGCGTTCACGGCGGCGGTGGTGAAGGCCGGGCTATCAGAATTTCCGTCATTGGCGGTGATCATGCAGCGCAGGAGGCGTCCGGTGAGTGCGGGAGCGGTGGCGAGCGTGGCACCCGGAAGGTCAGTGTAGTTGCTGCCATTGCTACTGGATTGCCATTGATAGGTGTAGCTCAAGCTCGCGCCTTCGGGGTCTGTTGCGGTGATGGAGGAGACCGTGAGTGGTGAGTCCGAGTAGATTTGGTCGCTGGCGGATAGAGAAGCTGCCGTGATGAGCGGAGCTTGGTTGGTGACGGTGAAATTGACGGAAACCGAGCTGCCAAGCGCGCCCTCGCTGTCGGTGGCTTTAGCGACCAGCGAGTGGTTGCCAAGGCCCGGGGTGAAAGTGAAAGAATAGGGGGCGGCGCTGAGGCTGCCGAGAGAGTTTTGATTGTCAAAAAGCTCGATGGAGCTGACGCTGCCAGGCGTGCCGGCGGCGGTGAGGTCGGTGGCGGTGACGAGGATGTCAAGAGGCGTGCCGGGGCTGAAGATCGCGCCGTTGGTCGGCTGGGTGATTTGCACCACGGGTGGTGGATTCACCGGGGCGGCGAGTGAGCCGAAAACCTTGAGTTCAGCGCCAGTTAGAGTGCCGCCGTTGGTATTTCCGCTGCCGCTGAGATCCGCGATTTTCAGGGTCCAGGTGCCCCGTGAGCTTTCGCCCCAATTGCGGACGGTGCTGAAGGTCCAGTTCGCATAGTTGTCAGTCGCGTCGCTGTGGACCTCCGCGAGTTTGCTAGACATGCCGCCGGGGGAGCTGAGAGTGACTTCCAGATTGCCGCGTGAGGTGTGGTTAGCGCTGAGTTTGAGAGTGACGTGCTCGACGCGGAGATTCGAGGAGCTCAGGTCAAAGCTGCGCGTGACGCCGGTGCTGTTGTTTTCAGGGATGGGACTGTTGAGGGCGGATTGGGTGGAGGTGACGGAGCTTTGTGCGGGCAGATTGACCCATGAGGCGCTGAGGTTCACGGCGGCGCTTGCGTCGATGAGACCTGCGCCGAAATCCCGGTGGAATGGGATTCCTGCGGGGTTGGTGACCCAGCCGGTGGTGGGGACGGCGGGTGGTCTGGCGGCGCTGCGGATTAAAATTTCCTGCACATCCCGCCAGCCGAGGTTTGGATTTTTTTCCAACATCAGGGCGACGATGCCAGCGGCGGTGGGCGTGGCGGATGAGGTGCCGCCGAAGTCATTCGCGTAGTCGCCGGTGCTGTAGCCAGCGCTGCCGGTGCGGTCCACCGTGGTGATGTCCAAGCCGCCGCTGGATGGGGCGCAGACGACGATGTTGCTGCCCGGCTCGCTATAAGAAGCGCGCTTGCCGGTCGAGTCTGTGGCTCCGATGGCGATGGTGTGGATCGAGTTTGCGTAGCCATCGTAGTTTGAGTTATCGCCGCCGCTGCTCGTGGTGCCGCCATTTCCGCCGGCCCAGAGGATGATGCTGCCCTTGCCGCCGCGGCCGGAGCTGGTCGCGGTTTGGAGTGCGCTGAGGGTGAGCGGTCCGGGGCCCTCCAAAATATCTCCGGTGTCCTCGGGGCCCCAGCTGTTGGATTTGATTTCGATGAGTTGCGGGAGGTAGTTCATCGCCTCCGCCTCTTGGGCGTCGGTGACGGATCCGCCGATGAGGCGCATGCCGACGAGCGTGGCCTCGGGCGCGCTGCCAGCGACGCCGATCGAATTGTTGCCGCGGGCGGCTGCATTTCCGGCGCAGGCAGTGCCGTGGTCGTCATCGGTGCCGGGGCTTGGGTCGCTGTCGTTGCCATTCCAATCCTTGTCATTGGTGGTGTCGATGTTGCCGACGAAGTCTGGGTGGCTCGTTTGCAGGCCGTCATCGACGATGCCGATGCGGATGCCCTTGCCACGTGAGCCGGTGGCGGCGGGGTAGTTCCAGAGGGGCTCGATGTTCACGTCCGATCCGGCGACTGCGGAGCCGGAGCGTTTCAAGTGCCATTGATTGGAGATGAGAGCGTCATTTGGGAGGGCGCGGGTGTGGTGTTGGACGGCGAGGAGAATGTCCGCCGAGGAGACTTCGCGAAATTTCCGGAGCTGAGTCATTGCGTCCAGAGCGGAGAAGGCGTCCGGGGCGCTCATGATGACCCAACCGGGTGCGTAGGTGGGGCGGTCCTTGATGGTGAGGCCTTGGCGAGAGGCGATTTGTTGGGCGGCGGCGTCGTCGAGTTGGACGCGGAGGTCACGGGTGAGGATGCGGCGCGAGGACGAGGAGCGCTCCAGTCCGCTGAGGTAGGCGACGGGGAAAACGCCGCCGGGCGCGGAAAGGGAGGCGAGCCTGGCAGGTAGAGATTCCCGGGTAGCGGCGGGCACGAGGCGGGTGAGGGCCTCCTTGCCATCCGCGTCGCGGAGGACGGCTTCATCCAGCGCGAGGGTGAGCGAGTGGGCTTGGCCGTCGAGCTGGATATGCCAGTCATTTTGAGCGGCGGGGCTTGCGGTGATGGTTTGCGGGCGGGGCGTGGTGGCGGCTTCCTTGCGTGGCGGGGAGTTGCCGCCGTTTTTCGTTGCCTCAGCGAGCGGGGATCCAGCATCCCGATGGGTGAGCCACAAAAAGCCGGCGCTGGTGGCGACAAGCAAGGAGGCGGTGACGGCGGCGCGGCGTTTCAGCGGCATAAGATGGGTTTTCTAAAGTGCGGAGAATGGCGGAAAAACCTTGGGCGACAAGCGAACTTCTGTTGCCAGGCCGTGACGATTCCGCCATGGAGCGGGATTCGTGCCGGGATGGGACAGAGTTTATTTGGTGGTCGAGTGAGGCGCGGATTGCCATCGCTGCGGATTTTTATATCGTTGCCCCTCAAATGACAGCAATCACCGAACCCCTCAACGAGGCCGTCACCCGTGGCAGCCTGCTCGAATCTGCGAAAAACAACATTCTTGCCTTGCTGGAAGGTAGCACCAGTGAGCTTGCGCGCTTGGTGGTGGAGGAACTGGTGCGGGAAGGCGCGTGGGAGGAACTGAATGATCGATTTTACCAGACTTTGGCATTTGGAACCGGCGGCTTGCGCGGGCGCACGATCGGGCGGGTGCTGACGCAGGTCGAGCAGGGTGTGGGCGGGCCGAATGGGCGGCCTGAGCATCCTTGTGTGGGCACGGCGACGATGAACTACTTTAACTTGAGCCGTGCGGTGCGTGGCTTGATCGCTTACACCCGGCAGGTGGTGGGTGCGGGCCGCAGGCCGGTCTTGGTGTTTGCGCATGACACGCGGCATTTCTCCAGGGATTTCGCGGAATTTTGCGCTCGCGTGTGTGCGGACCTGGGCTGCGACGCCTATCTTTTCGACGGCCCGCGTTCAACACCGCAACTGTCCTTCGCCGTCCGCGAACTGCGTGCCGATGCGGGCGTGGTTCTAACGGCGAGTCACAATCCACCGCATGACAATGGCTTCAAGGCCTATTTCAATGATGGCGCGCAAATCGTCGAT
>JBILPN010000421.1:0-3916 GCA_044373865.1 Luteolibacter sp.
GATTCGGGAAAAAGTCATACTCCACACAATGCCCCTCAGCCATTTCCTGACACGGCTGGCACAGGATTTCGGAGTCAAAACCCTCCATTGCGAAGGCGGCGGCCAACTCATCCGCGAACTCGCGGAAATGGACGTCATCGATGATTTCCACCTCAGCCTCGCCGGCCACACGCTATTTGGAGGGCTCAATGCCCCCACTGCATGCGGGATTCTCGGCGATTTCCTACCAAAAACCCGCCTCTATGAAATCAGCCACTGCGAGCCACGCGGGGCGGAGTGCTTCCTTACCTACCAACGGCTCCGTTAAGCCATCAATGCTTGGCGTCCTTGGATTCCTCCGCATGCGCGTCATCCGCATGCGCGCCGTGAGCACCGTGCGTTTGAATTTGCTTGGTGCCATCCGGCCCCTCAAATTCGTGGCGCTCGCAGGAAACCGCAAACCCGGAAACAAGCACAAGTAGCATGGAAAGTAATTTCATCGCGCCGCTTCAATAACCACTCGCCGCCGAAAGGCAACCCCCAAGGCACTGGAAATCACGCCGATGCCAACCAAGCCGCAACCGCGCCCGCCGCCCGATCATGCGCACCCTCGCCTCCAAGTTTGGCCGCAGTTTCCGCCAAACAAACCTGCAACGCCTCACGCCGCGCCGGGGACTCCACAAAACCCAGCAAGGATCTCGTCACCGCCGCCGGCTCCGCCGCATCCTGGATCAATTCTTCAACCACCGCTCGCCCGGCCAGGATATTCACCAAGCCGATGTGCTCAATCTTCACCAGCATCCGACCCAAGGCATAGGTGGACCAAGCCATCCGATACACCAAACAATACGGCAATCCGTAATAGGCCGCCTCCAAGGTCGCCGTGCCACTGGCGATCACGGCGCAACACGCCCGCTGCATCAAGGAATGGCTGCCACCCGCCGTCACCTCGATCAGGTCACCTGCCCCCGCCTCAGCCAGCAAGCCACGGATTTGTAGCTCCAAACTCGGCGACGCGGCCGGAACCTCAAAGCGAAGCTCGCGCCTCGCGGACTTCATCGCCTGCGCCGTCTCAATCATCAACGGAAACAAACGCGCCACCTCCCGCTCGCGACTCCCTGGAAATAAGCCGATTAAGCTCGAATCTCGCAGAAGCCCTGGAATCCGCCGCTCCTCCAATTCATCAACCAAGGGGTGCCCAACAAAGGTCGTCTTCAAGCCGGCATTCTGGAAAATCGACTGCTCAAACGGAAAAAGACACAGCATCTCGTCCAACAATTTCACCATTTTCGGAATCCGCCCCTTGTTCCACGCCCACACTTGCGGACTGATGTAATAAACAATCTTCGTCTGCGGACACGCACGCCTCACCGCCGCTGCAAACCGCAAGTTGAAGCCCGGGTAATCGATCAACAGCAAAACATCCGGCTGGAATTCCAACAAATCCGCCAACATTTCCGCAAACCGCGCACGAAACCACGGATAGCGCTTCAAGACCTCCCACACCCCCATCACCGCCGCATCTTCCACCCAATCTCGCACGCCCCCCCCCGCCACCTCGGCCATTTCCGGCCCACCGACACCCTTGACCTGCACTCCGGGGACTTTTCCCCGCAGCGAGCGCAGCAATCCCGCACCATGGGCATCTCCACTCAACTCCCCTGCAACCACATAAATCCGCTTCGACATGCGCGCGGAAACTACCGAACACCGACTCCAATGACCATGAAAAATCCTCAAGCACCCCCGCGAGCACCCTCACTCCGGACGAAATACGCAAACTTCCCGACTTCCGCATTGATTTCGACGCCGCTGCGGCTTTGATCGCGTTCCCGCAGTTCTGCACCCTTCCTATTATGTCCGCCGCACCAAAAGATGCTCCCGTCCCTCTTGCCGAAATTTCGCAAGGGCCCAACGCGTTCGAGGCCTTTCTCGATCGCAACCAGAAGGGAATCGTCGCCCTCGCCATCCTGCTCTCTGTTGGTGCCGCAGGACTCGTCGTTTATCGCGGCATTGAAACAAGCCGCCAAGAAAGCGCGGGTGCCGCACTCAATAAGGCGGAAAACGCCGACCAACTCCAAGCGGTCATCACCACACACCCATCCACTCTTGCCGCTGGCAGCGCCATGATTCTCCTCGCCGACCAGCAATGGACCGACGGGAAAAAAGATGAGTCCGTCGCGACCCTCCGCAGCTTTCTCGCCTCATTCCCGGAGCACCCCGCAGTCCCCACCGCAAAATCCAGCCTCGGCTCCAAACTCATGGCCCAAGGCAAATCCGGGGATGCCGCCGCCATCTTTGAGGATGTCGCCAGCGACCCTACCGCCCGCTTCATCGCACCTTTCGCCCTGATTTCCCTCGGCGACATTGCCAAAGCTGCCGGCGACTTGGACAAGGCCGAGACTTCCTACTCGAAGGTCCGTAGCGACTTCGCGGACAGCAGCTTCGCCGACACTGCGAGCCGCCGCCTCGCGATCCTCAAGGCGCAGCCACCCGTGGAAATCGCTCCTCCTCCCGCGCCACCCGCCCCGGAAGCTCCGGCGGAAAACGCACCAACCCCCATCTCCCCGCCTGCTGAATCGGCCCCCGCCTCCGAGGCCTCCGATCTCCCAAAAGCGCCCAATCCATGACGATGCTTGAATCAATTTGACATCAAGATAACTCCAACCACCCTTCAATACCGTGTTTAAAAAAGTAATTGGCCAAGACCACAACGAGGCGCAACGCGCCGCTCAAGCCCTCCCGGAAACCCGCCACCCGGAGCCTGTCCCCGTGCCCGTGCATCCATCCTACGGCTCACAACAGACCGCCGCTGCTGCCGCGCGCCCATCTCCCGCCGCCACGCGCAACGTCCTTTCCTCCGACGTGGAAATCAAGGGCACGGTGAAGTTCACCAACGATCTCGTCGTTGACGGAAAAATCGAAGGCGAAATCACTTCTGACGGCAATCTCACGATCGGCGAAAACGCTCGCATCCGCGCCGAAGTCAAAACCGGAACCGTCATCGTTTACGGCAAGGTCCACGGCAATCTCACCGCAACCGAACGCGTCGAACTCAAGGCCAGCGCCGAGGTGGTTGGTGACATCCGCGCCAAAACTCTCTCGATCGAGGCCGGTGCCATCTTCGTCGGTAAATCGACCGTCGGCACCCCGGCCCAAGCCCCGGCTACCGCTCAAGCTAGCCCCAAGAGCCCCGCAGCTCCAGAGCCGCCCAAACAAGGAACTCTTGCTGGAACCGTCGCTTAAATCCTCAAAGGCACGTCCTTTGAACATCCAATCATTGCGCCATGGCCGATGAGCCCCATCGCCATCGCATCGAGGTCAAGTGCCCCGAGTGCGGCCACTCTCAAGCCGAGCCCGCACTCGTGGTCTCCACGCAATGCCGGGCTTGTCGCGCAAATTTCCAAGTGCGCGAAGGCAAAGGCGTGGTCCGCACCCATCCAGTTGCACGTCTCGCCGTGCCGCGCAAGGACTCGGACCCGGAGCCTGAAGCTCCCCCGCAGCAAAAGCCTCAAGCTCCCTTCCGTCGCAGTCCTGCCACTCCTCCGCAGCGCTCGCTGCTGATGCGGATTCTCAATCCCACGAAGCCACCGCGCGAGGTTTCCTGCTTCACCTGCGGCCACGCTTACTCCGCCATCGCTGAAGCGCAATCCAGCCAATGCCCGAAATGCAGCGGCTATGTGAGCCTCCTCGATTACGAAATCAACGAGCCATGGAACCGCCGCATCCAAACTTGCGGTGACGTGATCATCCAGAAGTCAGGCATCGTTTCCGGCGTCCCCCTCCAGTGCCACCATCTGACCGTCCTAGGCGAATTGGCCGCCAGCGCGGAATGCTCCGGTGATCTCATCATCCGCAGCCATGGGAAAATCCCCGGAAAAATCCACTGCCGCAGGCTCCGCGTCGAAAAGGGCGTGCGCGTCGAGTTCCTCCACCC
>JBILPN010000422.1:0-3895 GCA_044373865.1 Luteolibacter sp.
GGCCGGTGGTGGTGTTGTCGGTGAGTTCCCATTCAAGAGTGGCAGTGTCGCCATAGCTGAGGGATTCTTCAAAGGTCTGGGTGCCGGGGCTGAATCCAGGGGCGTGGGTGCCGTTGATGGTGACGGCCCCGCCAAAGCTTCCTCCACCGGTGAGTGTGGCAACGTCAGCGATGGTGGTGCTGGAGTTGCCAAGCGACGCGGTGGAGCTGAGGGCGAGCGCGCCGTCGTTGATGTTAGTGGTTCCGGTGTAGGTGTTGGTGCCGCCGAGGGTGAGGATGCCGGCACCGTTCTTGGAAATCGCGATATTTTGCGAGTTCGGGCCGTCTCCCAGTATGTTGCCGGTAACATCAAATGAGCCGTCTCCCGAAAAACTTATGCTGCGGGTGCCAAAGGCGCTAACGTAAGTGGATTGGATCGTGCCTCCCAGCGTCAAGGTTCCCGAATCACTGATGATGCCATAACTTCCGCCACCGTCGGTGATCGTTAACGCGCCATTCCATGTGTTGTTGCCAGAGAGGTTGCGCAGCACATAGCCCGTCGTGTCGGAGTTGCTGCGGCCGACGGTGTTGAGATTTTGGCTGATCGTGATGCCACCCTCGAGCTGCAGTCCGGAGACGCCTCCCTGGGTTCCGGCGAGGGCAATTGTGGTTGCGTTGCCCAGCGCGTTGTTGTTCGCCAAGCGCATGTAGCCGCGGTTCGTGGTGCCGCTGCCGAAAGTCAGTGTTCCCGAACCGAAGGAATTGTTGCCGGAGAGCGTCAGCACGCCCGCGCCGCTTTTCGAGATCAGTCCGGTGCCGGTGAGGTCGCTGGCGAAAGTCACGTCCTGGCCGTTGGTGTCCACCGTGCTGGTGCCTGACAGATCTCCCATCTGCGAAGAATAATCCGTGGTGATTCCCACATACTTGAGGGTGCCTCCGCGGAGGTTGAGCGAGTTATTCCCGGCTGCGAAGGTCAGCCCGGTGGTAAACAAGCTGCTAGAGCGGGAAATTTCGAAAACCCCACTCGTGACGTTGACCTGATCGAAAGTGCCGGATGAGGAGCCGGTTTTCAGCACGGAGGTCGAGCCATTGACGTTGGCGATGCTTTTCACCAAGCCTTCGTTGAGAAAGGTGCCGGCGGTGATGTTGAGCGCGGTGCCGGTATTGGAGAAGGTGGTGAAGTCATTGGCACGATTCATAATGTATCCGGCGTTGAGCCGCAGGGTTCCGGCACCAGCCTTGCCCATCTGCCCGTTGCGCCATCCTGCGGAATACTCAAGGTCCACACCTGAAACATGGCTGGTGTTCGCCACGGTGAAAATCCCGTTAGTTCCACCGTTTCCACCGATGGCGCCATAGTTCGCAGTGGCCGTCCCGGTGTTGCTGAGCAAGCTTGTCACGCTGGACTTGGAACCGGTCACCGAAAGGTTGAAACCACTTTGCGTGACGAATCCCAGGGAGTTGTTCAGGTCGAGCGTCGCGCCATTCAAGGTGAGGGTTGAGCGGTAGTTCGTGCTGCCACTGAGTTGGAGCGTCGTGCCGCTGCCGAAGGAGTGCCCCGAGGAGCTTCCGTTATCCAAGCCGTTGGTGCCCGATATGATCACCTTGGTTCCTGAGCCGGTGACGGCCAGCGATCCTCCGTAGGCTCGGTTGGATGCGGCAAAGGTGGTGGTTCCTCCACCGCTGATGGCGAGGGTAATCCCGCCGGATATCTGGGGATTGAGTAAAAGCGAGGCACCGCTGCTGACACTGATGGCACGGTCGGCTCCGTTGAATGCGAAACTGCCGCCGGTGCCGTTACTGATGATGAATGCTCCGGAGGTGACGGTCAGTTTGTTGGTGACGATCGCTTCCGTGGTGCTAAGGGTTCCGCCGGTTCCGCTCAGGATGGCATTGGTGGCGGCGTCGGTGGCGAAATTCACCCAAGTGCCGAGCGTGCCGCCATTGGCATCAGCGCCGGTGCCCGTTCGCCAGAAGGATGAGGTGGTGTTCCAGTTGCCGGTTCCGCCCATGCCGCTGGTGCCAGCGTTTTGATCCCAGTAGCGATCGACGGCCGAGGCTTGGTTCGTAAGCAGCGCTGCCGCGAGCGTGGGAAGCGTGACTAGAGGGAAATGGCGGAATGAGTTTTTGGTGGGCTTCATCGGTTTGCGGGGAACGGATTGAGTTGGATGCTAATAGAATCACTGTTCGGCGATTTTGAGGCGCCCGAAGACTTTGCCCTGGCCGGTGGGTAGGGTGTAAAAAATGGACGGATCCGTGTTTCCTGGATTCTGGGTGACTGCAGGTGTCCAGGAATCGGGAGCCAAGCTTTGAGAGGTCTCGATGATCCATGAGACGTCGGCGTTGGTGATGGCGTCCGGACGCTTGGTGAAGGTCAGGGTGTTTCCGGCGAATGTGCCGGGAGAGCCATCCGATCCATTGAAGTTGAGGGCGAGACCGTATTCCACGAGGTTCAGGATCCCGTCGTTGTCGGAATCACCGGAGGGGCCGCCGGTGACGCCGTTGGTGGTGGCCCATGAGGTGTAGTCCCCGGCAACCGGAGCTCCTTCGACCATGGCGATGGCGGTGCCGGAGGCGTAGGCGTAGTCGATCTGGTAGCCGTCCGGCAGGTTGTTGACCGCGGCGAAGCTTCCGGGAGCGAGCGAGCCGTAGGTCGCGATGACATAGGCGGCCGCGCCTGGCGCGCCGGTGACGATGAGGTCGAGCGTCGCTCCGGAAACGTCGAGCTGGCCTGCGACGGCGAGGAGGTCGGTTCCAGGGGTGACGCCTGCGGTGGTGTTGGCACTGCTGGCCGCGGCGGTGATGCCGGGACTGGTGGGGCCGTTGTCGAGGGCGATGTTGAGGGTGCTGTCGTTGGCGGCGCCGACCAGGCGGGTGAGGGTGATGGCGTTGTTGATGCCTCCGACGCTGAATAGCGCCGTCACAGCGGCATCCGCCGAAAGGGCGGCACGCACCTTGATGGCCCAGGCGTCGGGTGACTCACCATTGAGGACGGGCACAGCGATGACAAGCGGGGCCCCGAGGTCCGCGCTGGTGACGGTGATGGTCACATCGCCATCGGCAGCGGCGGTTCCCGCGGCGCTGGCGGTTTCGACCTGGGCGGTTCCGAGGATGTCGATTTCCGTTCTGAGGGTGGAGCCCGGCTCGAACGAGAGGCTTCCGCTTGCGGTTAGGATGCCCACCGCTTGACCCGGCGCGACGGTTCCGCTGGTGGTGGCACTGCCGGTGAGGGTTCCATTGCCTTGCAAGGTCTGGCTGGCGGTGAAGGCGTAACCGGGGCTGGCATGGGAAGAAACGTCAAGCGCGGCGGAAGCACCGATGGTGACGATGGCAGAAGCGTTGATGGATCCGCTGAGGATGGTAGTGCCCGCGTTGAGGCTGGTGTTGCCGGAGTAGTTGTTGATTCCTGCTAGGGTGAGGGTGCCGGAGCCATCCTTGCTGACGGAGAGGTTCTTTGAAGGTGAATCGTCCCCGCCGCTTGTTAGGGCGCCTGTCACGCTGATGTCACCGGCACCGGAGAAGCTGACCAGCCGCGCGCCGAAGGTGCTCGTGTAGGAAGAGGTGATGGTGCCGCCGAGGGTGAGCGTTCCGGCATCGCTGAGAATGCCGTAGGATCCGCCGCCGCTGGTGATGGTGATGTCGCCGTTCCAGGAGTTGTCACCCGAGATGCTGCGCAGCGCATAGCCGGTGGTGGTCGCATTCTGGCGGCCTTGGGTGCTGAGGCCTTTGGAAAAGGCCACGCCCCCTTCGAGTTGCAAGCCGGAGACGCCACCTTGGTTGCCGGAGAGGGTGACTGCGTCGTGGTTGCCAAGCGCACTGCTGTGGGTGAGACGGATGTAGCCACGATTGCTCGTGCCGCTGCCGAGCACCAAGGCACCGCTGCCGAAGCTGTTGTTACCGGAGAGGACGAGCGTCTC
>JBILPN010000423.1:0-3893 GCA_044373865.1 Luteolibacter sp.
CCACGGCACCCGCGTGGTGGCCGAGGTGGTGTTGGGATCATTTGACGAGGACCTCGCTTGAATGATGAAACCACCCCTTCAGCTCTTGCTAACAGATGATCACGCGGTGATGCGTGCGGGACTGGCTAATATGCTCAACGCCCAGGCTGGCTTCCGCGTCGTGGGGGAGGCCGACGACTGTGCCGCGACGCTGGAACTTTATCGAAAGCTCAAGCCCGATTTACTGCTGCTGGACATCGCCATGCCCGAGGTGGACGGCATCGAGACGCTGCGCCGTTTGCGGGCGGAACATCCGCAAGCGCGTGTTTTGATGCTCAGCTCGTCGGATGCGGAGGAGGATATCATCCATTCGTTTCACGCCGGGGCCTCGGGTTACATTTCCAAGTCCGCGCGGCCGGCGGAATTGTTCGCCGCGATTCTGGCGTGTTATGCGGGTCAGCGGGTGATGAGTCCGAACATTTAACGCCGGCTCGCCGAGCAAGCGGCGGGCCAGCCGCTCACGGTGCGTGAATCGGAGGTGCTCGGCCTGATGCGTAAGGGATTCACCAATCCCGACATCGCCGAGCTGCTAGGTATCACGCGGCGGACGGCCAAGGCGCATGTGGCCGCCATCTTGGTGAAGCTCGAAGCCGCTGATCGGACGGAAGCTGTGTCGCGCGGCTTTGAGCGCGGCTTGTTGAAGCCTTGAGGCACGCCCGCCTACCGGCTCCCGGTTTTGGCCACCTGGCCAATAGACACGGGGGCGCTGCTTCATCAAGTTGATGCAGAAAAAATGTGTGAAAGTGGCCAGCCATCGCAGTCTTACAATTTACCGAGTCAAGGTGGGGCTGGGGCAAGCCCACCTGCAGCGCCGACTCCCGCGCCGCCCCTGCAACTGCTGCTGACGGATGATCACGCGGTGATGCGTGCGGGTTTGGCCAATATGCTTGACGCCCAGTCCTCCTTCAGCGTCGTGGGTGAGGCCGATGACTGCGATGCCACACTCCAGCTCTATCGAAAACTCCGCCCTGATTTACTGCTCCTGGACATCGCCATGCCTGGGCTGGACGGCATCGAGACCCTACGCCGTTTGCGGACCGAACATCCGCGTGCGCGCGTTTTGATGCTCAGCTCGTCGGATGCGGAGGAGGACATCGTCCATTCGTTTCACGCCGGTGCCTCGGGTTACATTTCCAAGTCCGCTCGCCCTGCGGAATTGTTCGCCGCGATCCTCGCGTGCCATGCCGGCCAACGGGTGATGAGCCCCACCATCGAACGCCGGCTCGCCGAGCAATCCGCCGGTCAGCCGCTCACGGTGCGTGAAACGGAGGTGCTCGGGCTGCTGCGGAAAGGGCTCACCAATCCCGACATCGCCGAGTTGCTAGGCATCACGCGGCGGACGGCCAAGGCGCATGTCGCTGCCATCTTGGTGAAGCTCGAGGCCGCCGACCGGACAGAAGCCGTGACGCGCGGCTTTGAGCGCGGTTTGTTGAAACCTTGACCTCCTGCCGGACATTGGCCAGGTGGCCAATAGACGGAAATGAGTTTCGCTTGTAGCATCGCTGATAGATGAGTTGTCACTGGCCAGTTCCCACAGCGTTGGTGGTGGCTTTGCGGCCTGCGCTTCATACCGCATTTGCCCCCCTGAGAAGACTCTTTTCCTATATTCCAAAAAACACAAACCCCCAGAGTAGAAAAACATGAAACCCAGAAATAGCCGTCTCTTCCGCTCGATTGATTTCCGCACCACCCCTTGCTCACGGATCGTCGTCACCTGCCTCGCCGTTTCCGCGATCGCACTTTCATCCTCGGCATCCGCCGCAGAATTCATCTGGGCGGATAGCGCAGGCAACACTGCCTTTTTCAACGGCGCAAGCTGGTTGGACGGAGTCGCGCCCGCCAATAGCACCACCACCGACACGGCCGTTTTCACCTCGGTGGCGAACGCGCAGCCGGTTCTCTCCGTTCAGTCCCGGAGCGCCGGCATCGATTTCCAGATGGCGGCCGGCGGCTTGTCCCTGACCGGAGCCAACCAGCTCTTTCAAATCGGCGCAACCGGCATCAACTCCACCGGGCAGACCTCCGGCACCAACACGTTCGGGAATGCGCGCATCTTGACCTCTTCTGGGACAAACACGTGGAATTTCTTCTCCTCCGACGACACGGCTAGCACGAGCACGTTCACGTTTGATTCCACCGTCCAGCTGGGCCAGAATCTGATCGTCATCGGCCAGCGCAACAGTGCAGCCGGCAATGTCGGCGTCATCAACTTCGAGCGCGCGATCACCTTTGCGACCACCACGGTCGATGGCGTGTCCGTGCCTGCGGTCCGCACGCTCACGATCAATTCCTCCAACACCAACAACACGGTGAACTTGAAGGGCGCGAACACCTACCTCGGAGTCACCAACGTCAATGGTGGCATCGTGAATGTTCAAAATAATCAAAGCGCCGCAACGGGCGGTTGGAACATTCAAACTCCGAACGAAGCGGGCAAGCTGGCGACGGTGAACTTCGCGGCTGGCTCCCAGTTCGCGGTAATTGATACCGCGAAAATCCAAATTGGATCCACGTCGAATTCCGGCAGCCATCCTGCCTCGACGCTCAATGTCGCGGTCGCGGTTGACAATGATGGCGCGCTCCAAATGGAGCGGGCGAGCAACCTGAACCTCAACAACGGCGCGGTCTGGGATCAAGCCGGAAACCTTACTCTCACGGCCCGTGGCGGCGGTTCCTCAACACTCACCGTCAATGCAGGGGCGGAGATGACCTACACCGGATCCAACACGGTGATACTCAACAGCGGCACCGCGGGCAGTGGACGTCTCAACATCAACGGCACAGGCCGATTCACGACTGCGGCTGGATTTGAGAATACGGACAACCAAATTGGTACCGGCGTGAGCCAGATCACCTTGACCAACGGCGGCACCCTGAGGCTCTCCGAGGATGTGATGAATCTCACCACCCAGACGCAGTTCACTCTGGGCACCGGGGGCGGCGTCATTGATAACAACGGCTTCAATGCCACCTTGTCCGGATTGGTCACGGAAGGCACATCGAACACCACCACCGGCATCACCGGCACCGGCAGTCTGACTTCAACCGGCAGTGGCACGCTCACCCTCTCCGGCTTAAACACCTACTCCGGAGACACCACCGTCTCCGCCGGCACGCTCGTCATCAGCGAAACCGGCAGCCTCGTTTTCGCCCCCACCTCCAACGGGGTGAGCAACAAGGTGACCGGAGCAGGCCTTCTGGTCGTTGACGGAGCCTTCAACCTTAACCTCTCTGGCGCAAACGTCGCGAACGGCAACACCTGGACACTCGTGGATTCAACATTGCCCGATTACGATCCGGACACCTTCAACGTAACCAGCAATCTGGGAGACTTTACCGAGTCGCCCTCCGGAGTTCACTCCCTCACCGATGGCGGCAACACCTGGACCTTCACCGAGTCCACAGGCCAACTGACATTGGGTGTTTCCGCGCTGAGCGGCTTCGCCAGTTGGATCGATGGTTTCGGTCTCGCCCTCGCCGATCAGGATCCCTCCGACGATCCGGACAACGATGGCATCGACAACTTGGTTGAGTTCGTCCTCAACGGCAATCCGAACCTTTCGGACAACTCCATCCTGCCCGCACTCAACGTCACCGCAACTGACTTCGAGTTCACCTATCAGCGCCGTGATGACTCGGTCAGTCCGGAAACCATCCAAAGCTTCCAGTGGGGAACGAACTTATTGGATTGGCCGGGCAACATTCTCGTTCCAGCCACCAGTGGCACCGTCGGTGTGGCCACCATCACCGTGAGTGCTGGAGTTCCCGATGACGCCACCACGGACACCGTGAAAATCAGTGTCCCGAAAAGCGAGGCAGGCAGCTCTGGCAAACTGTTCGGCCGCCTGCAAGTC
>JBILPN010000022.1:0-13181 GCA_044373865.1 Luteolibacter sp.
CGGACACGATGTCATAGTTGGTGAGCACCTGCGTCCCGTTGAGCGACACGTGGAATTGGCGCTTCCCGGTGGTGCTGTGGTAGGTCTCGGCAAAGTGCAAACGCACGAGGTAATCGGTGCCGGAAATTAATCCCGGAAACGTATAGGTGGAGGCGCCCCAGCGCTCGGATTGATAGACTGATTGCGGCGCGGGATCGGTCACACCAGACGTATGGATCGTGCTCCCGCTCGAAAACGTGCCGCCGCCCGAGAAGTAGGCGTCCGCCACGAACGGGCTCGCGTCGCCGCCGCCGGAGTTCACGGCATACTCGACGCCAGCGCTGCAAACCGTAGGTGCCAACAAGAAAGCGGCCGTAATCGCTGCGGCGCGAGACAGCCAGATGCCTAGCTGGTTGAAGGGAAAGCAGGGCTTCGAGGGAAGAGGGATTCTCATGATTAGGCTGGGTTTTGGATATATGCCGCGGAAACGGAGACGCAACACAGTCGCTTCCAGATTCGCGAAATGATGGATATCATGGGCGGCGGCGGCGGAGAATACCGAGCGCCCCTAACAATCCTAGCACGGCAGCGGATGGTTCGGGGATCACATTCACAACGTCGGTGATCTGCGTGCCGACGCGGAAATCGTCCACTTGCCCTGTGGGGCCGCCCAGAATCGAGAACTGGAGGAAATCGAAGTTGGCGAGGGACGCCGTGTCGGTGTCCGAAAGCGAGAACAAGGCGTAGGTGCCGAGATCGGCGGCGGCTGTCTCAACGCTGGTATTCGCAAGATAGCTGGCGTAGGCGGACTCATTGAACGCATGCATCGTGGCGTTGGTGATATCCGAGCCTGAAACCACGTAGCTGGTGACCAGCAAATATTTCGTGCCGGCCGAGAGAGTTCCGGTCGCTTGGGTAACCTCACTGTTGTTGGAGCTGACTCCTCCCTTGCGGTTGGAGCTGGATCCCGAACCAAACGAACTTACTAGATTGCGGCCTGAAGTGGTATTGAAGTTTCCGTCCGCCACGCTGTTGAAACGCTGTTCGATCACCCAATCGTTGAAGTAGGAACCCGAGATATTGAGGGTCATGATGCTGCTGGAGAAAAGCGCTGAACTGCCGGTCAGCGTCGCGCCGACAGTTGCGGTTGCCGCGCCCTCACCATAGTTGCCGCCGCCATTGGACATCAGCAGCGAGCCGCCTTCCGCAGCGAAGTGTCCGGTAAAGTTCAGGCTCGACGCTGCAATGTTGAATGTCGCGTTCGATCCGCTAGACAGAGTTCCTCCAGCCGCCCAATTGCCCGAGAGACCAGTGGCGTTGGCCGCCTGACCACCGATGGCACCGGTGGAATAGTCGAATGTCTCATGAATGAGAATGGCGGCGGAAGCCGACTGAAGTGCGATTGCCGCAATGACGGAGGCAACTGAGTATGAGGTTTTCATAAAATGATGGATTTTTGACTTTGCCTTGTTCCACTTCAGACGGACAAGACCCATGAAACGTGAGGATTTCCGAAGCCTGCCGCAATGCAGCATTAGGCATCATTCATTGAATATAATGCGTGTGTTCGTTCAATTGGTCGAGGGGCACGGAAATGTGGCTCAAGGCCTTGGTGTTGCTCTGGATGTCGGATGGCCTTTCGGCCATGCACGGCTAGCAAGATCATTCAAGTAATTTTCAAGATTGGTGTAGCCGTTGCGATCCGCTCTCTTGCCGTCCTCGGGGTCTTCCGGATCAAGCCGGTGGGCGCGTTCCCAGTCATCCGGCATGCCGTCCTGGTCTGAATCAGTCGGGGCGGGCACCGACTTCAGCTCAGGCCACCCGCCTACTTGTCGCTGCGAGTCGATGATTTTCCCGGTGCCCTGCCGCACGTCCGCCACAATTCGCTGATCGACCGCATCGCGAGCAGGGAGCGTCGCGCCGGCGTGCTGCAGGACAAGGACACTGGCTTCCTTCGCCGATTGCGTGTTGATTGGCGGGACGTCGAACGGCTTCTCAACGAGGATCTTCTTGCCATCGAGATCGTCATCGATGTCAACGGCTCGAGCATTATCCTGCGAGCCCTCGGGAAAGCCTTCGATGAAATTGCCGGCGAAATAGCCTCGCGACCGATCGCTGCTGATTCGAAACAGCGACCTTGGGCGGGCGGTGCTCGGGCCTGGCTTCACGTAGTTTGCGACGTAGTTGAACCGCGCCCGCTCGCCGCCATAGGCGAATCCGTTTCCTACGTTGTAGATGACCATATTTCGAATATCCACAAGAGTGTTCTGGCCAACTTTCTCGATACGTGGCGAACGACTGTCACAGTGAGCGAGTAGATTGTGGTGATAGGAGCCCGCACCATCGCTGCCGTCCCAACCGGTGCCGTATCCGTGCGAGCCCTTCGAGTGCGTCGATTTTCGAAGCGGCTCAGAGATGATCGACCATTGCACCGTTACGTTGCCGCTTTTTTTAACGACATCGGCGACCGAGTCGGTAGACCAGCTCATCGAGCAGTGATCCACGATGACATTGCGGGCACCCCACACCGTAAGCGCGTCGTGTTCCTCGTCTAGCAGGTCGCCGGGGCGAATGCGCAGGAATCGCACGATGCAATCGTCCGCCGTGATCATCAGACCCTTCCCGCGCAGGCAAATGCCATCTCCAGGCGCCGTCTGACCGGCGATTGTAATGCGGGATTGGTTCACCAGAAGCGTATCCTTGAGCGTGATCGTGCCCGAGACGGCGAAGACAACCGTGCGATGGGGCTTACTGACAGCGTCGCGTAGTGACCCGGGACCACTATCCTCCAAATTTGTGACGTAAACGACATCGCCACCCCGGCCGCCGCCAGCATTCACACCGCCACCCTCGGCGCCGGGAAATGCGGCCACCTCGGCTCCACGACTTAACGCGGGCGCGCCTCCGCAGAGCGCCAAGGCAAGAAGGAGGGAGCTGAAACGCCGTGTCGTCGGCTGCATTTGATTGTCTGCAGGAAGCTGCTGATCGCGCGGCTTCGCCTTCCGCCTTGGGCAATGTGGCGAAAGGAATGTAATTCGATATGCGTTTTTCATGGTGATTTTTAGGAGGGAGATTTGCTGATTTTAGTTATTAGTATGTGAACTACCTAAACGTTTGGGATTGATTCATGGCAGCAGCTGAAACCGCTTTTTCATCATAAGGTTTGGCATTTTTACTTAGCTTTTCCATTGAGCGTTTCAGCCTTCCAATTACGCGCTAACTCGATGTCGGCCGCTACATCGTCGGTGAGCTTTGGTAGATCGACGACATGCACGCGACTATAAATAATAGGCTGCTTATACTGGCTGCCGTATGCTGCCACATACTGTTTCCATGCTGTCAAAGCAGCCTCAAGGTTCTCAATGGCTACTTTCTTGTGCTTCTTTTCTGAAGTCGCATCGAACAGAGCCAATTCAGCCGCAGCGTCGATCTTTGCGGCGTAGTATTGCCCGAGCCGAGCCATGGCTTCTATGTCACCAAGGGTTTGGCGGAATTCTTTGTCTTTTTCTCCGTGATTACGGAGTGATTCGACGCCAGCCAGAGCGATGCGGGCGTCATTGCGCAATTGGGTGGCGGCCTCCTGCGGCGTCAGACCTTCCATCGGTTTCTTTGCCAGAAACCGCTCGCGCCACTCCCTAACATTCATGACGCCCCCGTCGGGCATCCCCTCGCCTTCCATGAAGTCGCGGATGGTGAAGAAACTCTTGTTTCCCCCGCCGGCGGATTCTGGCAGCCATTGAAAGTCGTATTTTTTCCAGATGAACCGCGTGACCGCTGGAATGATGCGCGATGCCGCTTTCCAAGACTCGAACAACTCGCCCGCGGGCACTTCAGGAAAGCGGTATGCAACCGCCCGCTCGAATATCCCGTCCGAAAGTTTGGGATCATAGCTCAGTCGGCCCCAAAGCATAAAACTGAGCCATTGCTTCTGCATCACGAGCTGCCGCGGAGATTCTGGATCGAGGGACATCGACTCGCGCCCCCAAGTGTAGCCGTCGGGCCCCATGAAGAAGCCAGCGATTTTGTCCCCTTCAGGAAGGTTCAGAACGTAGTCCCTAGCATACTGAACATCGGCCCAGCGAAAACTGTAGATATCGTCATTGCGCAAGGTGAGCCAGGTCCGGCGGTCCGAAGACAAATTTTTCAATAGCGAATTGATGAACCGGGGTTTGATGCTGCCATACATGTGCGCGACGGCATACTTGTAGCTGAACTCGAATTTAGCGGGGAAGTCCTTCCACTCCCGCTCGATCTCTTTGGGATTGGATTCGTGTAAACGATGAATCAGCCGGAACGGACGGTCGGGTTGCTCCTTCAGCGCTTCGGCGATTCCATCTCCGTAGGTTTTCCGAAGCCACGCCTCGGCGGAAGGAGATTCTAAATCGTCCACATTCTCTCCGGAAGTGATGCCGATGCCCGCGAGCAGCGGATACGTCTTCACGGTCTCACGAACGCTGCATTTGAAATATCGAAGCATCTCCCCGTTCGGATCGCTGCGCTTGATCCCGTGCTTTCCTTCCTCCGTCCATATATAGGCATTCCAACAGAACCAATAGACATCAACGCCGCGATCCTTCGCCATCTGCATGACGTCGCGCCAGAAGGCGATCTTCTCGTCGATCGTCATTTTCTTCACGATTTCCGCGTTCTGCAGCATCTTCGGCTTGAACTTGTCGGTCGCGCGGTTGGAGAACTTTCCCGTAAACCAGCGCGGCTCTCCGCGATAAACATCATCCAGGGCAAGGTCCGGAAATTCAGGAACCTTCACGATGCTGGGGAATGGATTGAGGCTCCACAGCGACAACGCATTGAACCGATTCCGTGCCATTGAATCGAGGAATTCCCGCCAGAAATCCCGGCTCCACATCTCCGGAATGTTCGCCTGCGCAGACTCGGAATTGTCCGAGTAGCTCGGCGTCCTCAAGTCCAGGGGGATATTAAACTTAATCCCGCGGTTGGCGATGTAGGGCCTATGCTCCACGGTGGACAATTGCTCCACCGTGCCCTGCCGAATCGCCTCCGCGACGTCCAACCCGCCATACATCGCGCCGCTGGGGTCCGCACCGATTACAAGGTAGTTTGTCCGCGACCCTGCGACCTGCTTGGATATGACGTAGGATTCCGAAACGGTAGGCACCTTTGTCTTCAATTCGCCAAAACTGGATGATAGGATTCTCGCCTCATCTCCAGTGGTAGTGAGAATAATCCGAACCTGGTTCGCAGCTTGCCCAATCTCATCCAGTTTCGAGGCAACAACCTTCGTTCCCACGCTTTCCGCTGCGGCTAGAATCTCTTTAGCGGCAAATTCCAACGGTGAAATTCCGGGCTTATAGAAAAGGGCAATGTCTCCAGCCGCATTCGCTGGGAAAGACGCAATCAGACCGAGCCAAACCAAGATTAACGAAGTTTTTCGGCAAGGTTTGTTTATATGTATGTTCATTTTTGTAATTCAATCAACGGGAGGTCGTGGAGACGATTTTCAATTCTGGTTTGTTGATTGCTGTGTGGGCTGGGAGATTCTGGTGATTCATATTCCCTTCATTACGCAGGGTATTCTTGCTTTACATGGCTACGGCGTCTCGAAGCGCAATCGGAGCATACGACTGTATGGCGGACTATCGGCGATGGGGACTGAAACGCGCACGGTTTGCGGGTCGCCAGAGCCGATGACTTCTAGGTTTGCCGGCTCCCACACGACGAGGTCGGTCGATGACTCGGCGGCATACGAAACATCGGGAAGTGCCGTCGGCCGGCTGAAGATGAGAAACAGCACGCCATCCTCCAATTTGGACTGGAGGGGTGGTGTGAAGTTTTTCGGATCCGAACCGAGCGCGTATTCGGCGAGATTGGCGAGCGAATCGTGATCGGGATCGGCGGACTGCTCCGCCTGGTCGGTCTGGATTTCCAATGGGGTGAAGTGGGTTTGTTTCCAGGCGTTCCAACTGTTGGAAGCATCGACCGTAAGCGTCCCGCTGGCGGAGCCGTTGTGGTTCGCGTCATTCACAGCCGCCTCGACGCTGTATGTGCCGGGAGCGGATGGCGCGACGGCTGATCCGTTGTAGGTCACATCCACCGCGAGGCCGGATGGGTTCGTGACGACCATGACCGACTTGGGCGAGCCATCCTCGATCTGTTGGAGCTGACTGATGGTGACATTCGCCGTCGATTTGGCGATGGTGAGAATTCCGGACGCGTCACCTGTGTGGTTTGGATCGGCGATGGTGACTGCGACGGTGTAGGTTCCGGCAGCGGACGGCGGTGTGGGTGAACCGTCGTAGGTGACAACGACAGCGATGTCCGGTGGCGTGGTCGTGACGGTGGCGGCCTTCGGGATGCCGTCGTAAGTCTGGATGAGATCTGACAGCGTGACGGATGCGGGAGCGGGGAAAGTGGCGACGTTGCCCGCACCGGCCACGACGAGCGCGGGCACATCCGCGGCGGGATCAAGTGTGTAGCCATAGGGTGGGCTGAAGATGTTGTCATTTCCGGTCAAGGCACCTGCGGTGCTGTCCCAGCCGCCGGGGTTGCCGATGCAGGAATCGAAGATGTTTCCAGACAGGAACATCTTGCCGCCGCTCTGTTTGCCGCAGGGGTTTCTGACGCCGTCGTAGTAGTTGTTCTCGACGAGGAATTCACCGCCTGTGCGGACGTCGGTGCAGTAGTAATTGCCGACGCAGGAGAAATAGTTGTTATAGATATGGGCCTTGCTGTAGCTACCGGACGGCATGCGCTGGTCGCAGCCTTCGGCGAACCAGTTGTGATGGAGGGTAACATGGTAGTCGGATTCATCGGTGTTGCCGAGGATCATGGGAAAGCGGTGGGTTATGGCAGCGGCTGTATAGTAGAACTTGCACCAGGAGACGGTGATATAGTTGGAACCGCGGGTGATGTCGCAGCCGCCGTCCGCGCAATCGTAGATGGTGCAGTGGCTGATGTGGACATTGGTAGAGCCCCAGACTGAGATGCCGTCCCCTCCATCGGCGTATTTTCCGCTCTCCGGGTCAATGATAGAACCGGGATGGGTGATCCTAAGGTTTCTGATGATGACATTGTTGATCCCGCTGAGATCGAGACAGCCGATGACGGTGGAGTTGGCGTCAATTCCTTGAATTGTCTTGTTGGAGAGTAAACGAACAGATTTGCCATTGCCACCCGCTCCTCCAGTCACGTTGATGGCACCGGAAATATTGATGGTGCAGGTTTCGGTTGAGGTGGCGCGGGCGAGAAGCTGTGCCGAGGTGGTGACGGTATAGACGGGGCCGCCTTCGCCGCCGGTGGCGGCGGAGCCAAAGCCGTCCGGCAGGTTCGGGTCCGCCGGGTGTTGATAGAGCTGAAAACCATTGAGGTGGCTGCTGGTCGTGAATGTGAAAGTCCCCGTCACGCCGACCGATCCCGTTAGAGCGAGATAGGTGGTGCCGGCCGCGCCGGGTTGCAGGATGTCCCGATAGTCTCCGGTATCGATGGTGGTGCCGCTGGCGCCACCTTGCGCGACATCAAGTGTGATCGTGGAGTTCTGGCCGGTGTTGTTGCCGTGGGCAAAGACGTAGAGCGTGTAGGTCCCGGCGGCGAGGTTGTTGAGGGTAACGGTGTAGGGCCCCTGGTAGAGGTATTCCCGCATCAGACCCACGGGATTAGGTTTGCCAACGGTCGAATCATCCCAGGTCTTGATGACTTGGCCGTTGTTGCGGGTGATGGTGACGGATGTGGCGGTGGCAATGCCGGCGGAGGTGCTCAGGTTGTTCTGGGTGAAGGTGGCGGCCGTGGGGGCGATGAGGGAGTTCCAGACCGCACCGCTATCAGGTGCCACGGCGGTGCCGCTGAAATTGGGCGTGTTGCTCCTGTTGATGTCGCAGTTGATGGTGTCGGCTGAGGACACGGAACATGCAAACGCAGCGACCAAAATCGCCTGAAGATGGGTTTTCATGAAGGGGGCGGATTGTTTTCAGGGTGAAACCGCGATTCGATAGAAACACCGGGAGCCGGAGGCTCTTTTGTCGGTGAAAAGCAGCGGGGCGTTTTCCCCGGATTGGGGCGAGCCCTCCGGTGCCCACGGGGATTGGAGGGATTCGGTGCGCATCAACTGGTAGTTGTGACCGGAGTATCCTTGAATGGTGACGCTGAAACTGTTCCCGGATTTGTGCACTGCGGTGACGCGGATGTGGCTGGAGTCGAGGACGGTGCCGTGGTTGACAAAATTTGCGGGTAGGTTCTGCGCGCCGGTCATGATGTCGAGTAGGCCGTAGTTGGTTAAACTACCCGTGACCTCGAGCGTGGCTCCATTCACGACGCGGAGCGTGCCGCGGTTCGCTAGGTCGCCGCTCACCGCCAGAGTGCCGCCCGTGATGTGCATGCTGCCGCCAGACTCGTTCGTGAGATTTGCCACCACAAGGCCGTTGCCGTTCGCTTCGAGTTGACCGCCATCCGCGATCGTGAGCCCTTGAGCGGCGATGAATTTCCCACCGGTTAGTTTAAGTTTTCCCGTTCCCCCAGCGCCTCCGATGGTGCAGGTTTTGGCAACTTCTAACCAACCGGCGCTAACATGGAGTTCCGGAGTCAGCGCGATGCCACGGACGGTTAGGGTCCCAGCGTGCTGGCCGGGGGCGTCAAGTGTGGCGTTGCCGAGGCCGATGAGCACTTGGTCATAACGTGACGGCTGCCAAAAGAGGCCCCAGTTTTTCCAATGTTCATAACGGCCGCCTGCTCCGCTGAAGCTGAGCTCGATGGGCGCGGGAAAGGCGGCGATTTCATTGAGGTATTCCTCGAGATTGGTGTAGCCGTCGGAGTCAAAGTCGCCGTTGTGGTCGGCAAGCGCGGGGTTGAGACCGTGGCCGGTTTCCCACTCGTCGGGCAATCCGTCCAAGTCGGTGTCGAAGCCAACGGGACGGCTGACGAGGGGAAAAAGCGGCAGTCCGTCGAAGAGCGGCAGGGTCGTGCCACCCGGCTCGGTATAGGTCGGGCCGCCGGTGGTGGCGGGGTATTCGTAACCGGGGACCGAGGCGACTTGGGTGCCGGTCTTAACGATGGTGCCGCCTCCGCTGCGGACTTCTTGGATGATGCGCGCCTCCAGCGGTGTGCGGTTCCACCAGAAGGTGCCGCTATGGTTGAGCACGGACTTAACGGCATCTGCTGCGGACTGGAAGTGGCCGCTTCCGATCGCGAAGGGCGTGGGCATGGATGCGATAGAGCCTTCGAACTGGGGCCCGGTGAAGTTGAACGCCACTCCGTCCACGGCTCCGTTTTTGTTCATATCCACCATATTTCCCGAGTGATGGATGCGGACGTTGGTCCCGGAGCCGAAATAGACACGATCGGTGGAAATGTTAGAGGGTCCGGCGATGAAATAGTTATTGAGGAAATTGGCGCGGGCAGGCCGGGTCGAGCCGGCGTCGTAGGAGGCGCGGCCGCTCCAGTTGTAGATGACGTTGTTGCTGATATTATTGATCGACCCTTCGTTCGCTCCGCCAAGGACCACGCCGTTGCCATCGTTGCCGATGCGGGGGTTGCGAGTGGTCATGTCGCTGTAAAGATTGTGGTGCAGGCTGAGCGGTGAGTCCGCCACCTCGCTGGAGAGCAGGGTGCCGAACGCGTGCTGGTTGCCGTCCTTCTTCACATAATTCAGTCCCTCGGCGATGATGGAATATTGGACGGTGGTGTTGAAGGCCGCGTCGGTGGGAGACAGTCCCTCGTCATCGATGAAGCCGCAGGAGACGTGGTCGATGATCGAGTTCTTCGTTTGCAGGGAAAGCCCGTCGTTCGTCGAGGAGCCGGGGCTTTTCGGGTCGGCTCCCGGGCGGAACGCGAGATTCCTCAAAATGACGTTGTTGCCGGTGATCTTAGTTCCCTGATTGATGATGGTGATGCCGGGATAGGGGGCGCTTTGGCCGGCGATGGTGATGTTGTTTGCGCCGGAGCGGAGCCAGATGTTGCTGCTTGCGTCGTTCACCTGCGACGAGAGCAGGCGGATGGTGCCGCCGACATCGAAGACGATGGTGCGGCCGCCGGGGGGCAGGTTCTGGGTGAGGCCATAGCGCAGCGAGCCGGGCGGCGGGACGACGCGATCGTCGGATAGATTGGTGACATGATAGACCTCGCCGCCGCGTCCGCCGCTGGCGGTGGAGCCGGGGCCTTCCGCGCCGGGAAATGCGGGGATCGGCAGGGTTTCGACGACTTCGAGCAGGGCGGGATTGCTGGTGGCGGTGCCAAAGCTGTTGCTTGCCGCGACGGTGTAGCTGCCGGAGTCGATGAGTTCGGCGGCGCTGATCGAATACGAGGCTGCGGTTTCGCCGGCGATTAGAACGTTGTTTTTATACCACTGATAGGAAACTCCGGTGGGCGCACTGGCGAGAGCAGTGAGCAACACCTGCTCGCCCGTGAGCACGATCCGCGATGCAGGATGGATGGAGAAAAGCGGGGCCGGATTTTCCTCGACGGTCAGCGCGCAATTGCCCGACGTGACCGAACCCGCAGCGGAGGAAACGACGACTTGATAGATTCCGGCGTCGTTGAACTGGAGATTACTGAGCGCCAATGTGGCGGTCGCGGCGGACGGTCGGGCGACCGTGTCCATATTGCTGAAGCTAGTGCCGCCGTTCGTGCTTTTGCGCCATTGATAGCTGGCCGGAGCGTTGCTGCTGGCGGTGATACTGATAGAGGTGTTGTTTCCGCGATAGGCGGTGAGGCTGGTTAGCGGATGAGTTAGAATGACCGGTGGTGGCGTCGGGAGAACTTGGAAGCCATTGAGAATGGTCGAAGTGGTGAATGACAGGACTCCCGTGCTGTCCACCGTGCCGCTGAGTTTCAGGTAGGAATAGCCTTCGGCTCCAGTGGCGAAAAGGTTGCGCCACTCGGTGCCGGTGTTGCCCGTGGTTCCGCTGGCCCCGCCGTTCGCGGCGGCGAGGGTGACCGTCGAGTTCTGGCTAACCGCGTTGCCGTGGGCGAAAATGTAGAGGGTGTAGGCGCCGGGGCTGAGCGAGGCGATGGTGATCTGATAGGGGCCGCTGTAGAGGTAATCTCGCATCAGCGCCGCGGGATTGGGATTGCCGTTTGCGGCGGTGGCGTCGTCCCAAGCGGCGAAGTTAGTGCCATTGCTGCGGGTGACCGTGATGTCAGCGGTGGTGGTCGCGCCCAGCGAATTTTTCACGTCGGTGAGCGTGATCGTGCTGGCCGCCGGGCTGACGAGTGAGTTCCAGAACGTGCCGGTGTCCGGGGCTACGGCGGTGCCGCTGAGGTTCGCACTAGTGCCTTTGTTAATGTCCAGGTTGATGCAGCCGGCATTCAAATGCTGGATGGAAAGGAGGCCCATGATGACATGGGAGATCAGGATGGGAATCAGGCCTTGGGTTTGCATCGAAGGAAAGTCTGCGGGCAGTGGTTTGCCACCCCGAAGTGTTGGATGATCGCACAGGATGCGTCCTCCAAGAACCCCTAGGTCCTGCATTTCACATTGAATGGAGTGCGTCGGAGGCCAGGCGTCTTTTGCTGCCTGACGAAAGGATAGTGATCAGCCGGAGTCGTTCAACGCAGCGGATTCCAACTGTCGTTGCCATTGAGAATCGCGGCTGCGGACCACTTCTCGGCTTCGGTGAGGGTCTTGGCCCATGGCACGCGCTGGTCGGACCGCGCGCCGGGGCCGGTGCTACCAAACTCGTAGTAGCGAGCTGTCGCTTCGTTTTCAGCCTTGCCCCAGTTGTGCCATCCAGCAGGTAGGATTTTGTCGTCCATCTCACAGCGGATGAAGGCGGTGTGGGCGGCGGGACGCCACGGGCGGCCGAGATAGACGCCCTTGTCCACGCCGGGTCCGGCGGTGAGTTTGCAATCGAGGAAAACAAACCCGAACGGCGTGCTTTCCGCAGTGCTGGCGGCGGTGATGTAGCCGTCGGCTTTGGTGTGGATGGTGCAGCGGTCGAAGACGGCGGTGCCGCCGGCGTAGATGTAGTCGCAATGGCCCTCGACATAACAGTCGCGGAAATACTGGCGGCGGGATTTTCCTCCCCAGGAGTCCGGGCGCAGCGTGTCCTGCCAACCGAGGAAGCGGCAGTTGAAAAACGCGACGCGGTCGCCGCGGATGAAGCAGGCGAGCGCCTGGACGCGGTCCTCGCGGGTGGTGGTGTTTTCAAAAGTGAGATAGCGGCAGGTGACATCCGAGGCATCGATCAGAACCGTGGAGCTGTCCTGTGCGGAGAGGGTTTTTCCGGGGTTCGCAGGGTCCGGGGTTTTGACGTTGGTGCCCATGGTGATGACGGTCGCCTGCTCCTCGCCGGGTTCGCCCATGAGTTGGATGAATTTCTTGTCGGCTGGGATGACGACGTGCTCCTTGTAAACGCCGGGTTTGACGAGGATGCGGAACTGTTTCCCGGCGCTGGTGTCTGCCGGAACCGCATCGATGGCGGCCTGAACGGTGGGGTGGGTGCCGGAGCCATCAAAGGAAACAACGGCGTCAAAATCCTTGGCTCCCGAACGAGGACGGGGATCGCGAGGTTCGGCGAGGATGAAGGGAGCGAGCGCGGGCACCGCTTTTTCCAGCTCCTGCGCCACGATGCGGCCAAAGGGAACGTAGGCGGCGGAGTTGAGATGGGTGCCGTCGTATTGACCGTCCGGCTTCACCGGACTGATCTTGGCCACACCCTCGCGGCCCATGGATTCGCAAAGCTCCTTGCTGCGGTCGTGAAGTTCGACGAGCGGGACATTCTTTTCGCGGGCGATCATTCTAACTGTTTCCGCCCACGGTTCGAGGCTGGAGTCGATGCGATCCGGATTCTGTTTGTCGCGGAATTCGCGGCGGACCAGCGAAGTGACGAGCACGGGCTGCGCACCTGCCGCGGTGGCCTCGTCCACATAGCGCGTCATGGTTTCGCGGAATTCTTCCGGTGTCGTCGAGCGGCCGGGTTTGCCGGGCTGGTCGTTGTGGCCGAACTGGATGAGGTAGTAGTCCGCCTTCAGCGCGAGGGCTTTTTCCCACCGGCCTTCCTTGATGAAACTCATGGAGCTGCGGCCGCCCTGGGAGGTGTTAGTTAGTTCCACTCCATCGGCTAGAAACTGGCGGAAGCCGAGTCCCCAGCCGGCGTTGTCGGTGACGGTGGAATCGCCCACGAGGACGATGTGGGGCGCGGCGGAGGCAAGTCCGGTGGCGGCAAGTCCGGTGGCGGCGAGGAGGGTAGCTAGAAGGCGGCGGATCATTGCTTCGGCACAGTGTTGCGGGGTTT
>JBILPN010000424.1:0-3872 GCA_044373865.1 Luteolibacter sp.
CACCGCGCCCGGACAGCATCGCTTTTACCAAGTTGATCTACAGTCTGGCAAGAAAGCCCCCGCCTTTGATCACTCAGCGCTGGCCAAGGTGCTGGCAAAAACCACCGACCGCGTGGTCAGCGAGCAGGCCCTCCCGCTCGACTCCCTGGCACCAAGCCAGCCACCAGGCGGCCTGCGTTTTCGAGCCTTTGGCAAGTCTTGGCACTACGACCCCGCCAACCACGCACTCACGCCAGACTCTCTCCCGGCACGATCCGCCACGCTGATGGCTCCGGAATCCGCCATGCGCGCACGCCCGGAACACGGCCCAGCCACCGAAATCCTCGTTGAAAATGCCACCGATGGAGAAATCGAACTCTTCTGGCTGAGCGATGGCGGCGAACGAAAATCTTATGCTCGAATCCCGGCTGGAGCCACCACCCGCCAAACCACCTACTCCGGCCATATCTGGCTGGTCTGTGATGCCTCGGGCAAACCCTTGGCCGGTCTCAAGGCGAGCCCACGCCCCGCCCTCGCCCGCATCACCGAACGCATCGCCCCAGCTCCCACCGTCTCGAAGCAAGTCTCGCCCGATGGCAACTGGCGCGCGATGATCCTTCAAAACAACCTCGTGCTCGAGCCCACCGGCGGCGGAACTTCGATCTCACTCACCTCAGATGGCTCAGAAGACCACCCATACTGCACGCCGATCCACTGGGCTCCTAACTCGAAGAGCGTCATCGCCTTCCGGGCGAAAAAAGTCGTTTCCCGACAAATCCACATCGTCCAGTCATCGCCGCCTGACCAAGTCCAGCCAAAGTTGAAATCCATCGATTACCCGAAACCCGGCGATCCGATTTTCCAGCCGTTGCCGCATTTATTCGACGTGGAAAACCGCCGGGAAGTCGCCGTGGACCAGACGCTTTTCGCAAACCCGTGGTCGATATCCCAAGCCGCTTGGGCTCCGGACTCCTCAGAATTTTCCTTTGCCTACAACCAGCGCGGCCACCAAGTCATGCGCGTCGTCGGCATCCAGCGCGAGTCCGGTGCCACTCGCGCCATCATCGAGGACAGCAGCAAAACCTTCATCGACTACTCCCAAAAATTCTATCTGCGCCGCATCCCGGCGAGCCGAGAAATCCTCTGGGCATCCGAGCGCGATGGCTACAACCACCTCTATCGGATCGACGAGCTGACCGGCACCGTCAAAAACCCAATCACCCGCGGCAAGTGGAACGTCCGCGAGGTCGTGGAGGTGGATGAATCCAAGCGCCAGATCCTGATCAAAGTCTTAGGAGCCAGCGGCCAAGACCCCTACCACACGCACTTTGCACGGGTGAATTTCGACGGCAGCGGAATGACCCGCCTCACGGAAAGTGATGGAGACCACCGCATCGAGTTCTCGCCGGATCGGAAATTTATCCTCGCCACATGGTCGCGCGCGGATCACCCGCCAGTCACCGAGCTGCGCCGTGCTGACGACGGCAAGCGCGTGGCCGAGCTTGAGCGTGCGGATGATTCTGCACTCGCCCGCACCGGATGGAGTCGGCCGGAGCGCTTCATCGCCAAGGGGCGCGACGGCGAAAGCGACATCCACGGCATCATCGTCCGCCCGAGCGGCTTCGACCCAAAGAAGAAATATCCGGTCGTCGAGGACATCTACGCCGGTCCACACGACCATTTTGTGCCGAAAAGTTTCCAGCCATGGTCCGGCCTCAACGAGCGCGCCGAGCTTGGATTCATCCTTGTGAAAATCGATGGCATGGGCACCAACTGGCGCGGCAAGGCATTTCATGATGTGAGCTGGAAAAACCTGATGGACTCCGGCTTCCCGGACCGCATCGCGTGGATCAAGGCCGCCGCAAGCAAGCGCCGCTGGATGGACCTCACACGCGTCGGCATCTACGGCGGCAGCGCGGGCGGTCAAAGCACGCTGGCTGGACTGCTCCACCACGGAAATTTCTATCAAGTCGGCGTCGCGGACTGCGGGTGCCATGACAACCGGGTGGATAAAATCTGGTGGAATGAGGCTTGGATGGGCTGGCCGGTGGATGAGAGCTACGCGCGGAACTCCAACGTCACCCACGTCGCGAAATTGACGGGCAAGCTGATGCTCATCGTCGGCGAGCTCGACACCAACGTGGACCCGGCCTCCACCGCGCAAGTGGTGAATGCCCTGACCCAAGCGGACAAAGATTTCGAGTTTGTGCCGATCATGAATGCGGGCCACGGAGCGGCGGAGACGCCGTTTGGCAAACGCCGCCGAGCGGAATTCCTCGTGCGCCACCTGCGCGACAGCTCGGCGCGTTGAAAAAATCATCTGCCGTTTGGCGCGCCTTTTCCTTGCCCGCCCGGATGCCTCCGCGCACTCTCCGCGCGTGGCGGAGGAGATGGATGAAACCATGCAGGAACTGATTCGGGCGCTGGATGCGGCTGATGGCTCCGCCTTGCTTGCTGCCGCACAAGATATCCACTACGCCGACCTCGCGCATCTCTACGAGAATCTCGATGACGAGAAACGCGACCTTTTGCTCAAAACCATCGGCCCGGAACTCGCAACCGATCTCGTTGCGGAACTCCCCTACCCGCTCATCGAGGGGGCCTTGGGGCACTTCAAGCCGGCTCAACTCCGCGTGCTGCTTGGAAATCTATCCGACGACGACCGCGTCGATGTCTTCCAAGTGGTGAGCCAAGAATCCCAAGTGCGCTTTTTCAGCCTGCTTGGCCCGCGCGATAAGGAACTCACGCGCAATCTTCTGAAATACGAGGAGGACACTGCGGGCGGCCGCATGACCACCCACGTCGGGCGCATCACCGCTGACATGACGGTCAAGCAAGCGATCACCGTCCTCCGCCGCGACCGCGAGGACGCGGAGACGCTGGCACGCATTTTTGTGGTGGACGCCCAAGGCCGGCTCGTCGGCAAGGTCCGCCTGCGCGATCTGGCATTCAGCACTTGGGACACGCCCATCCATGACATCATGGAAGAGGCGGATGAATACATTCTTGCCTCCGCTGACCAGGAACAAGCCGCGCGCACACTCTCGAAATACGATCTGATCGTGCTGCCGGTCGTGGATGAATTTCACCACCTGCTCGGTGTTCTCACCTACGATGACGCGATGGAAATCCTTCAAGAGGAATCCACCGAAGACATCGAGAAACTCTCGGGCATCACCGGCGAGCAATCTGAAGTTGCCTATCTCAATACCAGCGTCAGCCTCCAATACCAACGCCGCGTGTCATGGTTGGTCGGCTTGGCCTTCGTCTCGATCGCGTCAGGTTACGTGATGTTCCGCTTCAGCCAAGTGCTGGAGCAGGCCTTCGTCCTAACACTCTTTCTGCCCATGGTCGTGGCCGCAGGCGGAAACTCTGGCGGACAAGCGGCGACCATGGTCATCCGCGCCATGGCTTTGGGGGAAATCAGCCCGGGCAACGCCCTCCGCATCGCATGGAAGGAAGCGCGCACCGGGATTTTTCTCGGCCTAACACTCGGTTTGACGATGGCGGTTTTCATCACGTTCATCCTGCCCTCCCTGCAACAGGGCACGGGTGCCAGATTCGACTTTTTCCAACTCGCCCTCGCTGTCTCGGTCGCCCTAACCGTCCAAGTCTTCTCCGCGACGGTGCTGGGCGCTCTGCTGCCGATCTGCGCGCGCGCCATCAAATTGGACCCGGCCGTGGTCTCCGCGCCATCGCTGGCCTCGACGGTCGATGTTTCCGGCATGATGATCTATTTCACCACCGTCGGCGTCATCCTCAATCTGCACTGAGGCCGCACGCGGAAAATTTACGGAAAATTGAAATTTTCGTGCCATCGCCGTGTCAAATTGACCGCGCTGCGACAATCCAAGGCAACGCCTCAGCGGCCACTTCAACAACCAATGATCCGA
>JBILPN010000425.1:0-3871 GCA_044373865.1 Luteolibacter sp.
CCCTTGATCTCGGGCCGAATGCCACGTGGCTTTGCCCTCGTCGTAACGTTGTCCTTGATGGTGCTTCTCACGGTGGTGGCTGTTGGCTTGCTTAGCTTGGCGACGATTTCGCTGCGCTCGGGTTCCCAAGGGGCGGCGATGTCAGCTGCCCGTGCCAATGCCCGTCTTGGTCTCATGATGGCGCTTGGAGACTTGCAGAAGGAGCTCGGGCCGGACCAGCGGATTTCCGCTCCTGGCGGGCAGCAACTTGGCGAGGGTGACAAGTCCGGCGGCAGTCAATGGATCGGAGTTTATGATGCGTGGCCGGCAGGTGATGAAAAACGTCCTTCGCCTACCTTTCGCCGCTGGTTGATTTCCGGCAATGATCGTGACGTTACCGATGCTAGTTCTGTTAAAAGTTCGGCACTGTCGGCGAACAAGGTCCCTTTGGTGGCCGCAGATGCAGACTGCCTTGCGGTGGAGGCCGGGCTGATCAAAACTCCCACGGGAAACTGTGCTTGGTGGGTGGGAGATCAGAACATGAAAGCCAAACTTGGGGGAGCGGTGGAAGCGGCTGCCGATCCCGTGGCTGCGGCCGCCCGCATGCAATCCGCGCCACGCGCCGCACACGAAGTTTTCTTCGGGGGAGCTGCCGTCGCTGCCGACGCACCGGAACTCGATCGTCTCGTCTCTGACAAGACGGTCGAACTCCTTGGTCCAACCGTAAAACCGCTCTTTCACCATGCCACAACACTTTCGCGCGGCCTCCTCACCAACGTGCGCGACGGGGGATTTCGTAAGGATCTTAATTTTCTAATGGAAACCTCCATGCCAAAGCCCAATTCCGCGGCGGCGGCCCCGCTCTACACCGCAGGTTCCACGCAGGGAATCAATCTCGGCGAGCTGTGGGTTGATCACAATATTTGGGCTGAGCTCGAATTTCCTGCCAATCCGCCTCAGCATGCCGATGGCAGGGCGATCCCTTCTGGAATGCCATTTCTCGTGACAAAAGATAGCAATGCCGATCCGTTCATCATCTACAAACATCTGCCCAGACTCCAACTCACGCTTCTTTATTCGCTGATTAGCAAGAGCCGGATGCTCAATGGAAAAAAGGTGTATGACCTTTCCCTCGTCGCAGATCCGGTCTTCACCATTTGGAACCCGTTCGACGTCTGTCTGCATGTGCCGGCGTCCGCCTTTGCCACTTTCAAGAGTTGGGCCATTCCCTATGATTTGAACTTGACGTTAGAAAATGGCCCGCCGGGCAGCAAGACCTCATTCAGCAGATCCATCAAACAACTTTCCAACGACCGGCTGTTCTTTTTTTATGGCCAACTGGGCCGCGGGCAGAACCTCGTCCTGAGGCCCGGCGAGGTGCAAGTGATCGCCCAGGGATTCGGTGAATCCATCAAGAATCCGGGCAAGGGCGCATGGCAGTTCGACGGGAAGCTCGGTTGGGAATTCGCCTCCGGCTATGCCTATCCGATCCCTTATGAGACCAACCCCTCCTTGATGAACGGTTCTCAGCGGATCACCTATTCAATGGAGCCTAACACCGTAAAGAGCAATGCCGGGATGTTTCTTTGGGGCTACAACATCGGGGAACTGGTGGATGCTTCTGGAAAGACCAACTACGTCGGAAGTTACAATATTGATCTGTTATACTCCCGGTTGGCAGGTGAATCGCCAATTTCAGCCGCGGATTTCCCAGAGATATTTCCCCCTCTGCCGCTCGATCCATCAGCGGCGAAGACGATCGCCGAACTGGAGGGGAATAAGTGGCCGATTTGTGTTTTTACATACGGATTGAGGACGGAGTCAGATCCCATGTTTGAGGGTGAAGCGAATCCCGGGACGCGCTTTACGGGTCGTGCCATGCTGCGGGCTAACGAGACCTCGGTGTCTCAGGATCTCTTTAATCTCGCTCCGGACATCGTCCGTGTTTCACCATTGCAGGTCGGGATGCGGCGAGTGAACAGCCTCAACAGTCCGATCATCGAATGCGATGCCAACGGGCTGGGTTATTATGGTGCGGAATATGGCGCGTCCGGGGGCGTTTCCCACGTGATCACCCGCTCCATTCCACGGGCACCGATTCACTCGCTCGGGGCTTTGCAACATGCGGCCGCCGAGGGGACGAAGTTCGGCCAGTCGCGGGGCGAGCGTTCGTGGTTCATGCAACCATCAATCAGCCATGCGATTTCTAACTCGTTCGCGCCCTCCTGCTTCGCTCCCTCCGAAATACGCGGGACACTTGCCAATCGCGATGCGGCCGATCATTCCTACCTTGCGAATCTTGCGCTCTGGGATTCGTATTTTTACTCATCCATTTCGCCTCGAACCGCCTCCGCCCACCGCGACGAAAGGACAGCCTATCGCGAGCAGAAGAGGCGATTGGAGGCATTCCTCGCCACCGACAATGCTGCATATCAAGCGCTGCCCAACGAGCGGATGAAGGCCTGGACGCCCGACGCCAGTGCCACGCTTCGCAGTATTTTTCCATCGCTTAAGCCGGTCTCTGATGCGGCCGAGCGGACTGGTTCCTTCCTGATGGTGGATGGAATGTTCAATGTGAATTCCACCTCCGTGGCGGCATGGCAGAGTTTTCTCTCGGGGATGAAGGATGCCAAGGTGCCGGTTAGTCCCACTCCGGCGCTCAGAAAAGAAGCGGTTCTGACGGACACCACTGAAACGCCTGTAGCAGCATTGCTCACGCCGGGAGCCGGCGAGATCGAGGATTCCCGTCTCGGCGATGCAGCGGATAACGAGCAATGGCTGGGTTTTCGGAGCCTCAGCGATGGCCAAATCGAGGAGCTCGCCAAGGCCATCGTCAAACAGGTGCGTCTCCGCGGCCCATTCCTCTCCATCGCAGACTTTGTCAATCGTCGTCCTGGCAATGACAAGGATCTCGCGTTGTCCGGCCCCCTCCAAAGCGCGCTTGATGACAATGAAGTTTCTATCAATGCAGCCTATCGCAACAGTGCGCGTTCCCTCAGTGTGGCAGAGGCTACGGCGCAAGGTTTCCCATTCCCGGAGGCGGAGGCCGGTGCCAAGTCAGTTTCCGCGCCGGGCTATGTGAAACAGGGCGACCTTCTCACCACGCTCGGCCCGTTGATTGGCGTGCGCGGCGATACCTTTATCATCCGCAGCTATGGTGAGTCCCGGGATGCCACTGGCACCAAAGTGTTGGCGCGCTCATGGTGCGAAGCGTTGGTCCAGCGTGTGCCGGATTTTGTTGACCCCTCGGATGTGTCATACAAGGCGGTGCCTAACTCCAAGAGCAATCTTAGGTTTGGGCGGCGTTTTGATATCGTTTCTTTCCGTTACCTTTCATCCAAGGAAATTTTGTGAAGCTTCTGAAATCCCAAACTGCCACTGCGCCAGCATCATGATTCGCCTCCTTTCCACCCTCTTTGCTGCGTTCACTTTGTTTGCAGTGCCGCTTAGCTTCGGGGAGGAGTCTGCCGGGCCGGGTGTCCGGGCCTTGTTGCTCGTTCCTGGCGGCCCGGTGATCAAAATCCACCCGATGGCCGGCGAAACGGTGGGGCCAGTCGTGCAGATTGGCGCACGTGGTCTGAGCGAATCTTTCAAGCCCCCGGCGCGTGAATTCTCCCTCGCGATCTCGGACACAAGTCAGGAATCCGGCTACCGGGCTGTCGGCAAGGTCTTGCTGCCGGATCAGGGTAAGGATTTCATATTGCTGTTGGAGCCAGTCAAAAAAACGTTCAAGGCTCATGTGATCCACGCCCGGGAATCTCGTTTTGGCAAAGGCGGCCTGCTTTTTTTTAATGCCTCGGACACCGTCCTAGGAGCCAGTCTTGGGGCATCCAAAGTCTTGATCCAACAGCGCGTGGCAGTGTTCGCCAAGGCACCGCCGCGTGGCGAAAAA
>JBILPN010000426.1:0-3870 GCA_044373865.1 Luteolibacter sp.
CGCCTATCTTTTCGACGGCCCGCGTTCAACGCCGCAACTGTCCTTCGCCGTCCGCGAACTGCGTGCCGATGCGGGCGTGGTTCTAACGGCGAGTCACAATCCACCGCATGACAATGGCTTCAAGGCCTATTTCAATGATGGCGCGCAAATCGTCGATCGGCACGCCAGCGGGATCGTCGCGGAGGTAAATGCGATCACCAGCGAGCGCTATGAGTCGGTTCAGGAATCTGAGCGCGGCGCGGTCAAGGTGTTAGGTGAGGCGATGGACGCCTTGTATGTTGAGCGCCTCAAGACGCTTCTGCTCAAGCCTTCTTTGCTGGATGGTGCATCGACGAAAATTGTCTTCACCAATCTTCACGGCACCGGCGGCCACATCAATGTGCCGATGCTGCGGGATTTTGGTTTTGATGTTCTAACTGTGCCCGCGCAAGATGTGCAGGATGGGCGGTTCCCAACGGTGGAATCGCCAAACCCAGAGAACGCGCCCGCCTTGAAAATGGCGATTGATCTGGCGGAGGAGACCGGCGCGGAGATCGTCATTGGCACCGATCCTGATGCAGACCGGATGGGTGTCGCGGTGCGGGATGCAGCGGGGAAAATGGTGCTTTTGACCGGTAATCAAATTGGATCATTGATGGCATGGTATCGTTTGAAAACCTGCTTCGAGCTGGGTTGGTTGAGTGCGGCGAATCGCAATCGCGCGGTTTTGGTGAAGACCTTCGTGACGACCGAGTTGCAGCGAGCGATTGCGGATGGTTTTGGTGTCGGGATTGTGGACACCTTGACGGGCTTCAAGTATATTGCCGCCAAGTTGCGGAAATATGAAGATGCCATTCCGGCAGACAAGAAGGGTGACTACCGCTCGCTCACGGAAGCGGAGACGCGCGCGCTGCGTTTGGAATACTCACGTTTCTTTGTTTTCGGCGGAGAAGAAAGTTATGGTTATCTTGGTTCCGACGCGGTGCGCGACAAAGATGCCAATGGTGCGGCGCTGATGTTTGCCGAAGTTGCGGCCTATGCAAAGGCCCAAGGCACCTCCATCCCCGCGTTGATGGATGCGATTTATGCCGAGTATGGTTACTATTTGGAAGTGGGTAAGTCCCTGGTGATGGAAGGCGCGGATGGTTCTGCTAGAATTCAGGCCTTGGCGCAATCTTATGCTGAAAATCCTCCAGCGGTGGTGGATGGCTCGGCGGTGCTACGCATCCGGGATTTTGCGAAGCAGGATCTTTACGATCAGGAAGGAGACCTCTTGCCGAAGGAGAAAATGCTGTTTGTTGACTTGGAGGACGGGCGTTCTTTTGCGGTGCGGCCGTCTGGAACGGAGCCGAAAATCAAGTATTACCTTTTTGGCAAGCATGCGCCGGGCGCGGACTTGGATCAGGCGAAGGCGGCCGTCTCGACCGGCCTCGCCAAGCTGTGGGCTTGGATCGAGGCCGATGCTTCCGCGCGTTGAGCGGAATTCAGGTTCGCTTCAAGTTAGAGTCCGGCTGGGTAAGTCTCCGGAGCATCTTCCAAGGACCATTCTTGGGAGCGCTCCAGAGGCTCGACGGCGCGGGTGTGATCCAAGTGAATGACCGCGTCGAACTGGTCGGTGATACTTGCTTCGTAGTAGTGGCTTTGGCGCTCGGTTTCCGGTGCGTAAACCACGCCGATCGCGCGTTGGAGACGTGGCATTCTGAGGGCGTCCACGGCGGAATTCTGGCGGCTGAAATCCAGCCAGAAGTCTGGCATTCCGACTTGGTGGAAGACATGTTCATAGCTTCCCTCTAGGGCGGGAATGATGTCTTTCCGCTCGGCGGGGAGGTGCCAGCCGGATGCGGCGGTGACGGTGCCGCTGTAGGTGGTGAAGCCGATGGATTTGCATTCTTCCGGGAATTTCTGGCGGACTAACTGGCCGAGGTTCCACTCGCCGCGGCGTGACATGGCGGTGGCTCGCGCATCGCCCAAGTGTGAGTTGTGTGCCCAGACGACGACTTTGGAGCCGTTGTGGTGTTTTTTAAGGTGGTCGATGAGCTCGGTGAGCGTCTCCATCATGTGTTGGTCGCGCAGGTTCCAGGATGAGGCGTTGGCGCGGAACATCTCGCGGTAGTAGGCTTCCGCATTGCGGATGAGACGTGCGTTTTGTGAGGCAAAGAAAAACTCGTCTGCCATGGCCTGGCCATCCCGGGCGAGGTATTCGACTTCCTTTTTCCGCAGATCGGTGAGTTGTTGGAGAACCTCCGCGCGGCAGCCATCGCCGACGCCCGAGCTGACAAGCAGACCATATTGTTGGGGGTCGCTGCCGTAGCGGTCGAGGCAGCCGTAGAGGGCTCTGGCTTTGGAGGCTTCTGCGGGATCGATGCCTTCCAAGTAGTGGATGACCTCATTCATCGACTTGTGGAGGCTATAAAGATCGAGGCCATAGAAGCCGACTTGGTGAATGGGATTGAAGACAGTTTCATTGTATTCGCGGAGCCATCCGACAAAGTCGAGCATGTCGGCATTCCGCCACATCCATGCGGGAAAGCGCTTGAAGCCTTCGAGGGCCTCGGCGGCTTCGACGTCGCCGCTGGGTTCGCCGCGGACGAAGCGGTTCACGCGGTAGGCATCTGGCCAGTCGGCTTCTGCGGCGACGGCGGTGAAGCCTTTTTCCTCGATGAGGCGTTGAGTGATTTTGATGCGTTCGCGGTAAAACTCGTGAGTTCCGTGAGAAGCCTCGCCGAGCAGGACGACTTGTGCGTCGCCGATGGAATCCAAGAGTCCGTCATAGTCCTCGACGGCTCCGCTGAGAGGTTCGGCAAGGTTGCGAATTTCCCGCAGGGCGCTGATGCTGGGTGCGGTGACAGGGATTTGATAGAGCTGGGAGTTCATGGTGTTTGGATTTCGGGGTGAGTGAGGTGGAGCTCGAACCATGCGGCCGCGAGTGCGGCGACTTCCTCGAGAGCGTCGGGCTCGGGGAAAAGGTGGGTGGCGCGTGGGATGATGTTGAGTTGCTTGATGCCGGGGAGGATGTCCATGGTTTGCCGGTTCCAGCGGATGACTGGGTGGTCGAGTTCGCCCGCGAGCATGAGGGTGGCGGCTGTGACGTTTTTGACCGTGGAGCCGGCGAGGTCGGTGCGTCCGCCGCGAGAGACGATCGCTTTGATGTTAGGAAGCGAAGCGGCGGCGGCGAGAGCGGCGGCGGCCCCGGTGCTGGAGCCAAAGTAGCCGTAGTTGAGGTCCTTGATTTCCTCTTGAAGCCGTGCCCAGCGAGTGACGGCGGCGAGGCGATCGGTTAGGAATGGAATATTGAAGCGGAGTGCGCCGGTGCGAGCTTCCTCGGTGGCTTCCTGAGGAGTTAGGAGGTCAAACAACAGGGTTGCAAGGTGCTTGCGGTGCATTTCCCCGGCGACCAGGCGGTTGCGCGGGCTGAAGCGGCTGCTACCGCTGCCGTGTGCGAAAATGACAAGGCCCTCCGCGCCGACAGGGATGGAGAGATCCCCCTCCAGCTCGACGCCAGCGCAGGGGATTTTGACCGTCATTTCTCGCAAGGTGGATAGGGAAGTGTTCATGATGATTTGCGTGTGGCGCTGCGTGTTTTCACGGCACTGTGAGGAGTGGATTGAGGGAGGATTCGAACCATTATGGGTGCTTCCGATTTGGGGATCTGTCAACGGGGTGCTGCGGTGCGGTGGGGGTGGAGCCGGTGGTGAGAGGGCGGCGGTGCTGAGGCGGGTGGGGCGGGCGAGTGCTTGAAATTTCGTGAGTTAGGGATGGCGTGTAGCCGAGGAATTTCCCGTGTGGGGTGTGAGTTAGGGGTTGCCCTTAGGGAGGATTTGGTGATGGTGCGGATGATGTTGAAACCACGGATGAAGAGCGGCGCGATTGAGGGGAGCGAAGCGTTTCGGG
>JBILPN010000427.1:0-3823 GCA_044373865.1 Luteolibacter sp.
CCGGGAATGTCGTGTTTGCTGGCCTCAAAGGCGGGTTTCATGCCCTTTTTCCGCAGGCTCTCGCTGGTCACCGGGCCGATGCTGGCCGCACCGCAATTCTCCGGCCAATCGAGGCCGAGTGCGAAAAAGTGATCCACCGTTGAGCTGGAGGTGAAGGTGATGAGGTCCGCGCCTTCCTCTTCCAAGCGAGCGCGCGCGCCGGTGAGGTCCTCCGTCTCCGGAACCGTCTGATAGGCGATGCATTCATCCACGATTGCGCCAAGCGCGGTCAGGCCATCACCGACGATTTCCCGAGTTTCGGCAGCTTTCACCCACAGCATGGTGAGGTTTTCGACGTCCTCCTTCTTGAACGCGTCGATCAGTCCTTCCGCGACGTAGCGTTCCGGGATGAGATCGACCTCGAAGCGGTATTCGCGGATTTTTTCGGCGGTGGTGGCACCGATTGCCGCAATTCTTGGATTTCCGAGATTGCGAGCGTCGCGGAATGTTGCGTAAAACGCGTCAAAGAAGCGTTCCACTCCGTTCGGGCTGGTGAAAACGAGCCAATTGTATTCGTGAGCGTGAGTGACGAGTTCCGCGAATTCTTGGCGGTCTGGTGGCCCTTCGATGCGGATGGTCGGCAGTTCGATGACATCGGCGCCGAGATCGCGGAGTGCCTTGCTGAGTTCGCCAGCCTGCTCGCGCGTGCGGGTGACGACGATGCGCTTGCCAAAGAGCGGGCGTTTTTCGAACCAATTGATCTTGGCGCGTTCCTTCACCACATTGCCAATCACGGCGACGGCGGGAGAGGTGAAATTTTCCCGCTCAGCGATGTCAGCGATGTCGGCGAGCGTGCCTTGGATGGTTTTTTGCGAGCCGGTTGTCGCCCAGCGCGTGAGAGCGATCGGCGTGTCTGCGGCGGCTCCGTGCTCGATGAAAGCGCCGGTGATTTCTCGCAGGCGGGCGACCCCCATCAGGAAAACCTTGGTGCCCGGCGCTTTCGCGAGTTGTGCGTAATCGACTGAGCTGAAGCCCTTTGTCGGGTCTTCGTGGCCGGTGAAAATCGTCAGTTGCGTGTTGTGGTCGCGGTGGGTGACGGGGATGCCAGCGTATGCCGGGCCGGCGATCGACGAGCTGATGCCAGGGACGATTTCAAACTTCACTCCGGCGGCGGCCAGCTCAGCAGCCTCCTCGCCGCCACGGCCGAAAATCATTGGGTCGCCGCCTTTGAGCCGGACCACATTTTTCCCGGATTTCGTCATTTCCACGATCATTCCGTTGATTTGGTCTTGGGGGACCGAGTGGAATTTCGCGCGTTTTCCGACGTAGATTTTTTCGCAATGCGGGCGCGTCCAGTTCAAGAGCTCCGGACTGCTGAGAGCGTCGTAAACGAGCACGTCCGCGAGTTCGATGCACTCCTTGGCGCGAAGGGTGACGAGACCGAGATCGCCGGGACCGGCGCCGACGAGATAACAAGTGCCAGATTTGCTCATGAAAGGGAGTTGAAGAGTTCGAGTGCGATGGAAAGTGGGTCGATTCCGCGAGCGGAGCCGGAGCTGGGAGTGCCGCCGGCATCGGGGAAAACGCGGGCGGAAAGCAGGATTTCCCCGTTGGAAATGGAAGAATAGACACCGACAGGCGTGTGGCAGCCGCCGTCGAGCAGGCGGAGAAATTCGCGCTCGGCGGTGATGCGGAGCCAGGTTTCCCGGTGGCCGATCGATTCTGCGCAGGCATGGCTGCGGACGTCGTTGGCGCGGACTTCGAGGCCGATGGCACCTTGGCCGGCGGCGGGGAAAAATTCGTGTTCGGCCAGGCGAGTCACGTGCAGTCCCGGGATGCCAGCGACGGCTTCAGATTCCTCACCCGGGGCGATTTCCGGGATGAAGCCGAGGCGGACCAATCCCGCTTCCGCGAGTAAAATCGCGTCGTGCGTGGAATCATCCGCCAGTTTGCGGAGGCGAGTTGGGACGTTGCCGCGGAGGTCGGAAACTTGCAGGTCCGGGCGGAGCCACTCGATCTGGCGTGCGCGGCGCACGCTGCTGGTGCCGATGCGTGCGCCGGGCGGGAGGGCGGCCAAACCACCCGCTTGGCGGGTGACTAGCACGTCGCGGACTGGCGCGCGCTCAAGCACGGCGGCAAGCCGGTAGCGAGTTTCCAGCGTCGTGGGTAAGTCTTTGAGGCTGTGGACGGCAATGTCGATTTCCCCGGAGTCCAGCGCGTCCTCGATTTCCTTGATGAAGACCCCTTTGTCGAAGATCCCTTCGGATTTTGCGACTTCTGCGAGGGCCACATCGGTGCGGCGGTCGCCAGTGGTTTTGATGATTTTCCGGACGATGGACGCGGTGGGGAAGGCGCTGGCGAGCGCGGCTTCAGTGGCCGTGGCCTGGACGAGCGCGAGGTCGCTGCCACGGGTTCCAACGGTGATTTTGATGGGTGATTCGTCAGTCATCTCGGTAAATTCAAGCGGAGTGCCTTGCGGAGCTCATTCCATGGCGGCGGAAGCGCGGATAGGCAAGCCCAAGCTTGCAGTCACTTGCGGGTGCTTTTGGATTGCATCTGAGGCGAGGTCATCCAGTTTTGTGATGTCATGAAACATTTTACACGTCGCCATGTTCTCAGCTTGGGTGCCGCTGCCTCGGTGGCTCCGATTTTCCGCGCGTTGGGGCAGGATTCCGCGCAAACCAAGCCGCTGGGAGTGGCTTTGTTAGGCTTGGGGGATTACTCGACCAAGCAGCTTGGCCCAGCCTTGAAGCTCACCAAACAGGCCCGCTTGCTTGGCATTGTGACTGGCTCGCCGGAGAAAATTCCGTTTTGGAAGAAGGAATACGGGATTGAGGACCGCAATGTGTATGATTACGAAAATTTCGACCGGATCGTCGAGAACCGGGAAATTGACGTGGTGTATGTTGTCACGCCGACTGGGCTTCACGCGGAGTTTGCGATTCGTGCGGCGAAGGCGGGGAAGCATGTGATTTGCGAGAAGCCGATGGCTCCGACGGTGGCGGATTGCACGCGGATGATTGAGGCGGCGAAGGCGGCAGGGGTGATGTTGCAGATCGGCTATCGGCTCCACTGGGATCCCTATCACTTGCGGATGATGGAGGTGATGGAGAAGGAAACTTACGGCAAGTGGGAGCGGATTTCTGCGGCGCATGGCGGGGTGATGAGGAGTTTTACGGGCTTGAACGCATGGCGGATCGGCAAGGATTTGGGCGTGGCAGGAGCGCTTTACGACCTCGGAGTCTATGCCGTGCAAGGCGCGCTTTACACGGCGGGGAGCAATCCGGTGAGCGTGACGGCGAAGCACTCGACTGCGCGGCCGGAGATTTTCAGCGAGGTGCCAGAGACTTACGAGTGGACCTTGGAATTTGCGGATGGCCGCAAGGCGGACGGGATGTCGAGCTACGGGCGTGGCGGCAATCACCTGCGCGCGGAGTTGGCGAAGGGGCGAGTCGCGATCGAGCCGGCTTTCGGTTATGGCGGTCAGAAGGGGGAGAGCCCGGATGGGGCGATGGTGTTTCCGGTGGTCAATCAGCAGGCTTTGCAAATTGACGGGCAAGTGGCGGCAATTTTAGGCAAAGCACCCAGTCGGGTGCCGGGTGAGATGGGACGGCGCGACATCCAGGTGATCCGCGGGATCATGGCGGCGGCGGACAGCGGCAAGCCCTTCGAGTTTGGCAAGTTCGACTTCTGAGGCGTGCTGCGACCGGCGGGGCTAGGTGGGGGAAATTTTGAGGAAATTCTTCGAATGAGTTTTTCCGCCACCCGTCGAAGCGGGGATGAAATCATGGCTGCTCGCAAGTTTTATTGGAATTTCTTTGTCGCTCGCCACCACGCTTGTGGC
>JBILPN010000428.1:0-3822 GCA_044373865.1 Luteolibacter sp.
TGGTCGTGCGCGGATTTTGTTTCGTCACATTCTACCAAATGTCATCGGCCCCATCATCATCTACACCACGCTCGCGGTGCCGGGAATCATGCTTCTGGAGAGTGTCTTGTCCTTTCTCGGGCTGGGAGTGAAGCCGCCGAACAGTTCGTGGGGAATCTTGATCAAGGAAGGGGCTGACCGAATGGAAATTAACGGGTTTCTTCTGTTTTTCCCCTCGGTGTTTTTTGCGAGCACCTTGTTCGCCCTGAATTTTTTGGGAGATGGCCTGCGCGATGCTCTCGACCCGAAATCCGCCAAAGACTAGGCCTAGCGGGGGAAAAAGATTGCATTTTGGCTACCGATTTCTAAGTTTTCAGGGCAAATATCAGCGCTCGCCATGCAAACGATCATTGCAAGGCGGCGTTTGACGCTTTCCCCTGAAGCCTATCACTCGGAGTTTTCCTATTCAAAGCCACGCATTCAGCATGACTCGTTGTTCGTTCGAAGATCCTGAGGTCCTCCGAGCCACGCAACTTGCGGGCTTTGAGGTGATTCGCAAACTGGGAGAAGGCTCGGCCGGGACCGTGTGGCATGCGCGCGATGTGAAGGACGGGAGGTCCGTTGCCTTGAAGATTCCTGCAGCAGCCCTAGGCGGCTCGGTCATGATGCTCTCGGCGGTGAAGCGGGAAATCGCGGTGGCGCGCCAACTGACGCACCCTAACATCGTGAAAATTTACCAATTTCACGAACCGGAGCATGCCATGCCATTCATCGAAATGGAGTTGGTGGAGGGGAAAAGCATGGCTGCACATCTTGCGGCTTCAGCGCGGGGTGTCCTATCATGGGCGGAGCTTGCCCCCTTGGCAGCCCAACTTTGCGCGGCCCTCACGCACGCCCACGAATGTGGAATCATCCATCGCGACATCAAGCCCGCCAACTTGTTGCTAGCAGATCAAGCTTGCCTGAAATTGGCGGATTTCGGCTGCGCCTTGATGACTGACGCTGCGGTCACTCAGGTCACACTTTCTGCCGTGGATCTCAGTGCCGGGACGCTTGCTTTCATGAGCCCGCAGCAACTCAATGGAGTTCCTGCTAGCGTTTCTGATGATCTCTATGCGGTGGGGGCGACATTGTATACCATTCTAACGGGATTTCCGCCGTTTCACTCGGGTCATCTTGTGCCGCAAATTCTTCACAAGCGCGCCCCATCGTTGTTAGGCAGGCTGCGTGAACTTGGCCACCCGGGCAAGCTGCCTCCAGCCGTGGTAAAAGCGATTGAAGATTGTCTCTCGAAAAATTCGGCGCGTCGCCCGCAATCGGCGCGGGATTTGGCGGCGCGGCTCGCGGATGATACGCCAGCGGATGCGCTGCGTCGCCGCCTGCTTTGGACCATGCCGGCTGCTTGCTTGGCCCTTGCCGGGGGGGCTTTGGTGGCGGCGCGTCGTGCGGTCCCAAGCGAGAAACTGCGCTTGGAGGATGGGTTTGATTGGATTTTCAACGGCAAGAATCTTGATGGATGGACTGGGGATTCCAAGGTTTGGAGTGTCGAGGAATCCTGTCTCGTCGCCCGCCTCAACGGCCCGCGCACCCAGGACGGGCATGGCTGGCGCAAGGAATTTTTGGATTTGGAAATCGACGATTTGGCGGATTTCGAGCTGCGCTTGGACGCCAAGTTGCTCATGCCTCAAGCGGATTCCGGCAATCTCGGTTTGCGATACCGCATCCGCCCGGGTGAGGCCGGCAAGAGCCTAGCCTACGAATTGGATTTCGATTCGAATTGGAAGTTCAACTGCGGTTTGCGCGAGTTTGGTGGGCGGGATATTTTGGCGCGTCCCAGTCAAGTCGTCCGGGCGATTCCCGCATCCTCGGAGCGCACAACGGAGTTGCTAGGACACATTGCCACAGAGCAGGATTTACGGACGGTCTATCGAGAGAAGCAGTGGAATCAACTTGTCGTCATCGCGCGTGGCAACCACATCGTGCAAAAGCTCAATGGCCTGAAAATTGTTGATTTCACGGATACGGATCCAAGTGCCGCGCGCTTGGCCGGGCGGCTTGGCTTGAAAGTCTTGCTCTATTACGGCCCAAGCGTGGAGGCCAAATTCCGCAATTTACGGCTAAGACGCCTGTGAGCAAGGCATCGGCAAGTGCCTGGGAAAAACCGTGGTGGACACTTTTTAATTACGACCTCGATTGGAGGAATCTTGTCGGAGCTGGAAATGGGTCATTCCACCCATTGACCGACTGCTTTGCTAGATGGTAGCTTGGATTTCAGTGAACGGTCGTCCTTGCCATCTCCTCAACCGTAGCCCCTCCTTCCACAAATTTAAGAACGCGTGCAATGATTTTGGTGACACTCACAGGTCTCTGGCAAGCGGTTTGTTGGCGTGGGCGGAGGTCTTGGATGCCCTGGGATGGAACGTGGCGCTTCAGTTGCCGGGAAAATCACCGATGCTCGGCAAGGGGGCCCGGGAGTGGCTGGCGGAGCGGACCGATGAAGCGGTCACTTGGGAAAAAATCACCGGCCTGCTGGCTGCCAAACCGCCCGCAAGTTTATTGATTTGCACGCCCGCTCCACTCCACCAGTTTTCCCGGATCTCCCGAAAACGCGCATCCACGCATCACCCGATGCACCGTTCTGGTCCGGGGATCAAAGTGGCTTGCGACGCTCCAGACTCACAGCCGTGTTCGACGCAGTTTTACCAAACCTGGGTCGATTGATTCATTCGTTTCTCCATCACCAAATCATGAAATTCAAAAGCTTCACCGACCCCCTCAGTCGCCTCGCCCTGTTGCTTGCCGCTGCCGGCCTCTCTCCGCTGGCCATCGGCCAGACCATTCCAGAGCTGCCTCCGGAAATTGTTTCCGCGTGGAAGGCCAATGGCGAGGACGCGCTGCTGATCTTCCGCTACGATGGAACTTACTTCATGGCTCAGGATTCCGACACCGAGCCGGGGATGGAACGCGGTACCTTCACCTGGAACCAAGCGACCTCCGCATTCTCCGCCACCACCCTTGTCGATACCAATGGAGATGCTGGGCTTTCGCATCCTAACGGCGTGACCACCCTGTCGATCAGTGGCAACACCATGACTTACACGGTGGCTGGCGAAGGTTCTTTCACTTTATCCCGCGTGGTGAATACCGCCAGCGCCATCGTCGGCTCGTGGTTTGCCCCCGGCGAAAATTTCACCGTCACCTTCCTCGCTGATGGAACGTATTTCCACACCGAAGAGACCAGCGATGCGCCCTTCGCCTACGATGGCATGGAGCGCGGAACCTACAGCTGGAACCCGACCACCCAGATTCTAACCGCGAGTGCCATCACTGACACCAACGGCGATGTCGGCCTCAGCGGCATCCGTGAAGGCCTAACCGCCATGATCACCGGAAACTCCATGATCATTCCAGATGAGGATACCACCCTCGAGCTGCGCCGCATCACGCAAATTCCCGCACCGTTGACGGCGGAAAATTCCTTTGAAGTCGATCAATTCAGCAACTACCGCCAGACCAGCGCCAGCCCGCCCGCGCTGCTGCCAGGGCCACCTGATGACTCGCCATTCTGGGGAGAGGCCTACATCGATGGCAGCGTCGTCGGCACTGGCGGAACCCTGACGATCGCCGGTCAGGCTCCACGAATTTTTGTGGACGACGACGGTTGGGGAATCGCGGCCGAGTATTCCAGCTTGGCCGCGTTGAACGCCAGCACCGCCTTCCCCAATGGTGCCAACTACGTCTTCGCCCGCACTGGCGGCAGCGCCACCTTGAGCTATCCGGCCGGAGGAACATTCCCACCCGCTCCCATGATCACCGGTGCAGATGAACACGGCGCATGGGACG
>JBILPN010000429.1:0-3818 GCA_044373865.1 Luteolibacter sp.
CAATTTTGTTAGTCCGACCGTTCCGCCGATAGAGCCACCGAAGCTGGACGTGGTGTCAGCGTTTCCGATGCGAAGAACAGATGCGCCGTCGATGCTGTCGAGCAACTGTCCCTTGCCGCCGAGGCCGTTGATGGTGTCGCTGAAACCCGCTAGGTCGAGGATGCCTGCAACGTTGACGCTGCCATTGGGAATCACGTTGGATGCGCCCAGCTTGAACGTTCCGGCATCGATGCTGGTGGTGCCGAGATAGTCGTTAGGGGTGGAAACGGTCAGCGTGGAAGAGCCCTTTTTCGACAAGCCTCCCGTGCCTGAAATTTTACCCGCTCCGGAAAGCGAGTAGGTTTTCACGCTGGCATCGATGGTGGTCGATTTCGGTGAAACCGTGGCGGCCAAGTCGATGCTGGTGGAACCGGTGGCGGAATCATCAAGCACCACATCGGTGGACGGGACGTTCGCGTAGGCCGAGGGTGAACCGCTCTTGAGCCAGTTGTTATTGGCGACGTTCAAATTCCAGATGCTGTTGGTGGCGCCAGTCCACTGATAGATCGAAGTGATGGAGTTGATCGTAAGCGTGACGGTGTTTCCGGACTCGGTGAGCGTGGCATCTACGCCGGGCGGCAGGCTGCCTTTGATGAAGCCGCCGGTGCCCGTGCGGGAGCCACTGCTGATGAGGGTGAAGGTGCCGGCGCTCAGAGTGGAAGGATCGCCGCTGAGGTTCACGGTAACCGTGCCATTCACGGTGAGGGCTCCGCTGTTGTGAATGATGGCCGTGGAAGGATTGCCAAGCGCGCCGAGGTCAATATCCAGCGTAGTGTTGCCAAGCGTCAGGGCGGTGACGTTGAGGTCACTGCCGGCGGTTGTCACCTCCACGCCGAGGGCAGTGCCGTTGCCGATGCTGTAGAGACCGTTGCTCGATTTGGTGGTGGTGACGAGTTTGCCGCCGGTGACGGAAGTGGCCCCTGTGTAGCTGTTATTACCGGAAAGGATCTGAGTGGTGTTACCGGTCTTGGCAATGGCCACGCTGCCGCTGCTACCACCGGCGAAGGTGCTGTCGTTATTCTTGATATCACCAGTGAACTCGTAGCTTGAAGAGGAGACGCCGCCATCAATGGTAAGGGTGGCGGTGCCGCTGCCGGAGGTAGCATTGAGAACGGTGCCCGCATCGGACAGCGACTTGATCCGTGCGTTGCGGGCGTTGGCCCCGCCGTCGGAGAGATTTAGGTATCCGCCCGCCTCAACCGTGAAATTAGGATAGCTGTTGGCAGTGTTGAAAGATGAACCAGAACCGAAGGAAGTGACCACGCGGTTGCCGATGATCACGCCCGAGTCGTTCTGCCAGACGCTCTGGCTTCCAAAGGAGACACCAGCGTAAGCAAGCGAAGTGTTCGTGGCAGGATTCTCATCGAGCACGAACCTCATGGTCCCGTTCAGGATGGTGGCATTGGCACCATTCACCGTCGAGAGAGCAATGGCCGGGGTTGAAGTAGAAATCGCCTGAGCGGCGGTCACCGCGCGACCGAGGGAGATTTTGCGGGTGACGGATCCGAGATCGATGTTGCCGCCGTAGGTAAGACGTCCGGTGCCGACCAAGCTGCCGCCGGCGCTCACTTGGCCTAGGAAGATGTCGCCATTGATCGTGAGTTTTTTGGCAGGAGAGGCGGCCGAACTGGTGGCGATGGTGTAGTTGGTGTTAAGCAGCAATGTCGCGCCGCTGTTCAGTGTCACATTGCCGAGACCCCAGGGGCTGCTGGTCATCACGCCGGATGCCCCGGTCGTGCCCACTCCAAGCATGGCGTTTCCATCCGTAGCGACGGCGAAATCGCCTGTAAAATCACTGGATCCATTGAGGCGCACGGCGCGCGGCGCGGTGGTGGAACCTGCGATGGTGAGCGGGCCCGCTCCGGAAATCACGCCCGTAGCCACGAGCTGGGTCGAGTAGTCGGTGCCGGAAATACCGCTGATCCATGTCTGGCTGGCTCCAAGACTGATAGAACTCCCGAGGGTAAGCGTGTCGTCAGACGTGCTCATATCAATGCCGCCGGAGCCGATCGTTAGAGTGCCGCCGGAACCGGCGTTGATCGCCACGTTTCCAGTGGGGTCGGTGATGGAAATACCGCTGAAAGAAACTCCCGCGCCGATGCTTGTGGTATTGGCAACGGTGATAATGTTGTTCCAAGTGGCGAGTGCCTCGGTGGGAACGCTTGTCTCCATCCAACTCGCCGGATCGTCCAGAGGGAGTGCGTTGTCAGCCTTGATCGATTGGGCGATGGCCTTGTCGCCGAGTAAGCTGAGCGCGATCATCGCTGGAAGCGCGGTCACGCAAAGAAAGGGATTGATGCGGGTTTTCATGAATTGGCTTTCGGTGATATGGGTTTAAAAAGACGCCAGAAATGCTATTCCAACTTCCACTACAGCTACACATGAATTTCCTGCCAGAGAATAGGGGCTAAATTGCGGCACCAAGGTGTGTTTTTACGTCACAGGTTTGATAGATTCTTAAAAAACATAAAAATGCCCCACCCCGAAAAAGCGGGATGGGGCGATTGAAACGGAGCTTGGAATCAAGGAGCTACCTGCACCACCTTCAGACGGGCAAACTTCTTCACCGGTTCGCCTAGGGTGAAGGTGTAAGCGATTTCCGTGGCAGATCCGCCGGTGACGGCTTGCACCCAAGAACCTTCGGCAAGTGTCTCGGAGGTCTCGATGGCATAGGTGAGATCCGTGCCATAAGGCTCTCCGCGCTTGGTGAAGGTGATGGTGTTACCAGCGAACACGCCGCGCTCGCCTCCATCTGCCAGTGCATACTCGATTAGGTTGGAAACGCCGTCGTTATCAGAGTCACCAGCCATGCCACCAATCACACCGTTGGCGGCAGCCCATGAAGAGTAATCGTTAGAAACTACCGGACCACTGAGCACTGTCAACGTGCCCGCACCGGCAAAGTTCGTGTCGTTAATCGAGGTGGCTCCCGAATCAGTGGCCCCATAGATCCCAGCCGGCTGTTGGACTCCACCGATGGTGAGGGTATCAACGGTGTCGGTGACTTGGCTGCTGGTTTCGTCGAAGTTCAAATCGAGGATGGCGGTGGAGCCAATGACGATGGCCGATGAGTTCGCGAGATACGGCTTGCTGATGCGCAGCGTGCCGCCGGTGACGACGGTATCTCCGGTGTAGGTGTTATTGGCAGTCAGAGCAAAAGTATTTGTTCCGGACTTGGTGAGACTGTAGCCGTTTCCACCGTCGGCGATGACCGAGTCGATGATGGAGGTTACTACGATGATGTTCTCACCCACCCCGGTGTTGAATCCGCCAATCGAAGCGTTACCTAACAAATTAACAGAACATGAGGCATCGAGGGTATTGTCCTGAAGCCGGAGGGCGCCAGGCCCGCTTCCGCCTTGCCCGGTCACGTTGATCGTGATGCCGCTGAATGTAGCTGCACTGAGGCCGAGACGCGCCGTGGCACCATTCTCAATATTCAAGGTCGAGCCGGAGCCGATCAGGCCGTTGAAATCCACGCGACCGTTGTTCGCGGGGCTGGGCTTGACGTTGATCGTTCCCACGAATCCGGTTAGTGTGCCGGAGGTAAAACTGAGTTGCGAGGCATTCGGCGGCGTGGCGGTGATCGTGCCGCTGCCAGTGGTGGTGTTGGAGACCTGACCCGCCGCGACAAGCGCTGAGAAATCCGCTTCAAAACCAGTGCCCGGATTCAGCAAAAGCGAGTCAGTGTGAATGCCACCGGGCTGAACGATTTTCAGAGTGCCGCCTTCGACGATGGTGCCGCCTCTGTAGGTATTAATCTGGTCGAGCACGAGAGT
>JBILPN010000023.1:0-12920 GCA_044373865.1 Luteolibacter sp.
ATCGCTGCTGATTTGCACGGAGTAAACGAGTCCCGCTGCGGTGCGATCCTTTCTTCTCAGGAAAACGGCGTGGTTTGCCGTGCCCGCGGTCACCCATGCGGGCACGCCGCGTGAGGCGAGCGTGTTGCCGGGCGCCAAAGTCAGCGCCGATGGGCTGGATGCGGCGGGATTCAATCCGAATGCAAACTCCAGCAGATTTGAGAGGCCATCGGAATCGAAGTCCTGATCGTTGGCCCCGCTGCCAGTGTTCGCCGCCGAACCGAAGTTTTCCTCACGCCACTGGCCGGGGAAGTCCACGCCGAAGACCATCGTGAAAATGCCGCTTTCGATATAGGGATCGACAACAGGATCATAAGTGGTGTTGCCGTTCGTGTCGCGATAGCCACTGACGAAGATGTCCACCTCGTAGATACCTGGCTTCGTGAAAACGATGTTGCGGTGCGAATGCTCACCCGGTGTCTGATAGAATGCGTCATCGCTGCTGATGCCGTCACTGGTGGCCATCCAGACGCGGGGCGTGCCGGAGGAGACGGTGTGAACGGACAGGTGTCCGCCGCTGCTGGAGCGCATGGCCACGAGCTGGTGTTTCATGTAGGCGTTCGTGGCGTTGACGCGCGGGTCGGTATTCAAGTAGCTGGCGAAAATACCTGCAGGAACGCTTTCACCGCTCATGCCCAGGAAGGGAATTTCAGCAATCTGAGTGCTTGGAAGCATATACATGTTCGCGTCTGGGGCCACGCCAAGGAAGTCGTAAGTCGCGGCAGCGGGGCGGGCGACGATGGTATTTGCCGCCGCATAGGTCAGCACTTCGTTGCTGGGAATAACGAGCGCGGAGGACTCAAGGGTGCCTGCATCCGCATCCATGACAAAGGTGATCTCACCGTTATTCCAAACCGGTCGGTAGTCGGCGTGATTTTGCCTGTAGATCCTGGTGATGGCCGGGGCAGCGCCACGTTTGAGCGTGTAAACCTGCCCGCCGATGAAGCCTTTCGCCAGCGGGTCGCCCGCGAGATCGGCAATCGAGGTGGCATTCTTCACGCTGAGTCCCAGGGTGCCGCTGCCAGTGCCGGTGGTGGCGGTGACTTGATAGATGCTGCCGCTGCCCGTGACATTCAGAATCGTGCCGCCAACCAGATCTCCAGCGTCTTGCTTTAACTCGAAGTCAGCAAGGTCCACCCCGGTGACATCTTCAGCAAACTGAACTTCAAAACGAACCGAGGTTTCATTGGTGGGAGTGGGGTCCAATCGCGTGATATTTTGCACGAGTGGTCCAAGGGCGTTGACGACGACGCCGACGATGGATCCGGGGAAAACAAGCATGGCTGGCCCGCCCTCAGGGTCAGTTAAAGTTCCTCCATTTAGGTCAATGACATTGGATGCCAGTTGCACGCCGTCGAGATCGATATCAGTCGCTCCAACGGTGTAGCGGAACAGCAATGCCGCCGTGCCGGATCCGCTGACGTAGTCTGCATAGACGATATTTCCGCCCAGTTGCAAAGCAATGCGTGGGATCCCCGCCACCACGATGGGGAAGCCGAATTTCACCTGCATGCTGAGCTGGTCACCGCCCAAGTAGGAACGCGATTCGGGCGGAATCAATTGCATCGGGTTTTCTCCGGAACGATTCCTGATGATCGACAACGCTTGTCCCGAGGTATTGCTTCCGATCACGAGGTCCTGATCGCCATCACCGTCAAGATCGCTGGCGAAAAGCGAATTGGGAGTTGAGGTGGTCATCAGGAACTGGATTGCGCCAAACGTGCCGTCTCCTCGTCCAACCACCCAACTAAGCCCTGTGCCACTGGATAGAATGAGATCGGTCACCCCGTCTGCGTTCAAGTCTGCCGGATAGACGCGGGTGAGCGGAGTGAATGAAAGCTCCGTTCTCGCACCGAACGTTCCGTTCGGGTTCTGGGCATCGTAAACCGCACGATTGGTATCGATCGCGACGATGTCCGGAAGGCTGTCGCCCGTGAGGTCCACCACCGCCTGAAGGGTCGTAGCAGCCGTGAATGTTAGTTCCTGAGGTGTGCCGAAGTTTCCGGCTCCGTCATTCCGGAAAATGAAGAGTGTCATGGGCGTGGTGCCCTGATAGCCAAGAATGTCGAGGTCGCCGTCATTGTCGATGTCGTCGATCCGGACAGTGCTCAGGGTCGCAGATGAACTGATGATTTCCTGCGGCGCGTAAGCTCCGCCCGGTAGCGACTCGTGATAGACCAAGGTGGTCGCGTCGGCCATGAGAATAAAGTCCGCTCGACCATCACCGTTCAAATCCGCCGCGCGAAACTGGGGAGGCGAAACTCGGGTGACTCCACTGAGGATCGTTTGACGGGTAAAGTTAGCATCTCCGTTGTTTAGGTAGATGGCCACCTCCGCAGCGGTCGCTGAGTATTCGTAGGCCATGATGTCGATGTCTCCATCAGCGTCATAGTCCACCGCGAAGATGAAGCCGCTGGTCAGACTGCTTCCTAGGTTGAGGGGGATTTCCGGCCCAAACGTCGCGTCTCCCAGCCCCATCAAAACCACCAAGCTTCCCGAGAAGTCCCTCGTCGTGCTCACCATGTCCTGCTGGCCGTCTCCGTTCAGGTCGGCAATCGCCAAATCCTGTGATCGGGTCGCAATGAGTCCGGGGTAGATGACCGGATCCGCGAAGGGCACGAGGCCGTTGCCAGCCACCGTGATCGTAAAGGTCTGTGCAGCCGTGGTGAGTGCCGCGCCGCCTGCGGTGGCGTCATCGGTGAGTGTCACGGAGATCTGTGCTGAGCCTGATGTGCCGCCAAGTGCATAGCTGAGAGTGCCGTCGTTGCTGATGGAGGGCGGGGTGCTGAAGATCGTGCTGCCGCTGGTGACGCTTACATTGAAATCGAGCTCCTGCTCCACGTCCTCATCACCATCAGCAATGCCAGTTGCCCATGATACAAAGGTTTGGGTTCCGGTGCTGTCTCGCGGGTGAGACTTGTTCGTGCCTTTTACAAAGGAAGGTAGATTGTTCACTGGCATCACGCTGACGTTTACCGTGGCGGTGGCTTGTCCCCCGTGCTCGTCGGTGACGGTGTAGGTGAAGCGATCACTGCCAGAAAAATTTCGTGATGGAGTGTAGGTCAGCGAAAGTCCGTCGGCAGCGATCGTGACAATACCCTTGGCGTCGGCAGCCGTTGAAGTGATAGACAATCTTTCAAACCCATCAGGATTGGAGGAATCATTATCGAGGACATGGATCATCGTCGGATCACTGTTTTCTGCGACAGTGATTGAGTCGTCCTGCAAGGTTGGCGGGTTCTCGCGGAGTCTGGCGTTACCCGACATGGTATCAACATCAAAGGTGAAGACGGTATCGGGGCTGGAGATAAACACACCGCCAACTCTCACCGTTGAACGGAAGGTGAGTTCGTAACGGCCGGGGGCTGTGAAATACCAGCCAGGATGCGCGTGCGAGCCGGCAAGCCCCCATAAGGTATCGGAGACATTTGAGTTGTCGCCGCCAGTCGCCTCGCTCCCAGTTGATGGGTTGACGCCGTCGAAGGTATCGATGGCTAAGCTGCCTCCGTTGAACGCAGTAAAATGGCCAGGTCCTGAGAAAGCCACTAGGTCGGTTCTTACCCAAGATGCATTGGACGTCGCGCGTGGATCACCAACGGGAGTGTAGCTGTCGATCCTGGAGGTGTTTCCGCTTGCGATACCAAGATAGATCTTGTTCCCATTTCCGCTTGTTGGTCCGAACCAAACATCGGCACCTGCTGGTACACCCAAAGGATCCAAGATTGAACTCGCATTGCGCGTGATTTTCGTTGAAGGATCAAAGAAAATCACGCCTTCGTCAGAGTCGTGAGTCGCCGGACCAAAAGTGCCACTCTCAACGGAGCCGTTGATCAAGGCATCCGTGCGGATCCGTTGGATCCATTCCTGCCCGTCCACGAAATCAAAATCCAAATCGATGTGCTGCGAAGACGTCGGGGAATCGATGACTACGTAACCGCCAATCTTGACGTAGGCTTGTCCTACAAAGGTGTAGTCATTGAAAGCATCACTTGAACTGACCGTTACTGTATAAGTAAAACGGTCAATTCCGGAAGTTTCAACGATGGGAGTATAAAGCAGTGTCTTGCCATCCAGCGCGATGGTGAGCGTGCCGTTGCTGGCACCAGATACCCCGGTGATGTTGAATGTGTGGCCAGGCAGCGGCTTGGCATCGTTTGCTAACACATCAAATGTGCTAGTCGTGCCAGGAATCCCGAGCAAATTGTTATCGGCCGCGGCCCGTGGATTCACGCGAAGGCTGAAGTTGTGAGTATTTGTGGGAGCACCCGACCCCGTGAAGCCCAGCGTGATGTTGGCGGTGCCATACTCGCCAACAGAGGTGCTGTTATCTTTACCGCGAATTCTCAAAGTCCGCGCCGCTGCGCCACTTGTAATTGGTAGGGTTCTTAGATCGCTCGTTGAACCCGTGCCATGGTTGTTCAATAGATTCACATTATCGTGTTCTACAAATGTGATATTTGTGACCCATGCTGAATTCGCTACGGAGTAATTCAACGTGAATGAATCATCTCCTCCAAGAACCACATTAGGCACTGAGTTGACGGGGGTGGTGTCGGTGATGGCGATCGCGGCTATCGATGTTGCATTGCCGACCTGCAGGTTGAAATTGTTGGTGATCTCGGCACCATTTGCATCTCTAGCAATGAGATAGATGCGGGAGCTGCCACTGAGGCCGGCCGCCGGGGTGACGGTCACCGTGCGAGCCGCACCGCTACCGCCAAAGACGATGTTGCTCACCGGTGCTAGCTGTGGGTTCGATGAAGTGGCGGAAAGAGTGATATCTCCCGCATCTGTTTCCGCATCGCCGACCCTAAAGGGTATTTCAGCAGTCGGGGTGCCGATGGCTGTTGTTTGTGCGGCGATCGGGGTGATGGTAGGTGTGTCGTTGATGCTAATCGTGCTGTTTGCCGTCACATCGTTCATTCCTGGTCCAGAAAAGGCGATTTGGAATGTTTCGTTCGCAGCATCGACACCAGCGTTGGCAATTTGCACTGAAATCGCTTTTTTTAAATCGCCGTCGGCAAAAACAAGGGTGCCGTTTGTGGGAATATAGTCGCCATCAGCCACGGTGGCGGTTCCATCCGTGGTCGCGTAGTTTACGAACAAAGCTCCATTTCCTCCGTCAACTCGGTGCACTTCGATCGTTTGATAGCCCGCCTGTTCATTTACCAGGGTCTGAGCGTGAGCGACGGATGCCGCGAACCCTAAGCATGCATAAATCCAAGGTTTTTGATAGATTTTGAATTTCACGATTTTGAATTGTGTATTTAAAGGGATGATAGGAATCCCGCTGACCTGTGTGGTCCAAAGATCTTGTGCGTGACGTTGGAGGCGACCGTTTTCGTGCACAATGAAGAGCGGTGTGCATGGAGCCCGAGAATGGGCTCGAACGGATCTGCTGCATGGATGCCGTGGGAGGTGGTGCAGAAAACATGCACGAAATCGCGCGTCGGGGCGGAAAGGGACGAGTTTACCATGGGGCATGCAGGAGGGCGAAGCACAGACGGATGGTGCACTGAACGGCAAATCGTGCAAATGCAAACTTAATGCGATTGCAATTTATTTGCGCTCAAGCGGATTGCGTCATAAGAGATGCAAGAATTGCCTCATTTGCCCGCATCGGGAGCTGAACCGATCGGAATCGCTTCGTGGCGCCCTGTTGCTGGTTTTGATCAAGCAATAGCAGCGTTTTCCGAGCCCGATTTGAAGAGGCAGTTCGTGAGCTTTTCCACGGCGGGGCTTAAGTCTTCAAGTGGCAGCATCGAATACCGCGACATTCAGATTCAAAAGATTCCTCGATGATTTACTCGGCGGTTTCCGGAACGCATTCTTCGACTTGATTTTTGAAAGGCCCGGGTGGGAGAGAGGTGCGCCAGGTTTCAAATGCGCTCGGATCTCGCATCACGAACTGGTAGGCGATCTGGGATACGGCTTCGGTGGAAAGTGTATAGTTGGAATGGATGGCGGCCCAGTTTGCGGCCTTGACGGGGTCATAGGGAGCCCATCCGATGGCCAAAGCACTGGCCGCGGCATTGCGTTCATCGCCCGGTTTGAGATTTTCCAGCCATGAGATACCAGTTTCTGGAGCTTGTTGGGCGTAGATGTTTGCGAGTTCGGTCGCAGCTAGGCTGCGTTCCGGGCTAGGATCCAGGTGGGACAAGAGCCAGGTTGAGCTGGCATCAAGGTCGAGAGTCGCCCAATTGGCGAGCGTGTTGGCAAACTGGGCAGGATCTTGGTGCGTGCGGCTGAGGGCGAGGCTGGCAGTGGTTGCGGCTTCCGGTTCAGTCTTGGCCCATCCGGCGAGGGCGGCGCGGCGGAGTGTGGGCGTGAGATCCGCCCAACCGGAGCTCGTATTCAAAAAATCGAGGGCGGCGGCGGCTTGGTGGGTGGCCCAGGTGAAGAAAATTTGTTCGGCAGCGGCAGCGCGCTCAGCAGAATCGGGTTTTGTTAGGAAATGGAGGGCCGCTTCTTTTCCGTTTTGCTGCGCCCAAATTGCGGCAATGGCGATGATTGCGTTGTTGAGTTCGGGGCCATCGAGTTTTGCTTCAGCCCAATTTGTAGCGGTTTTTGCGTCGGTTTCTGAGACTTGCAGGAGGGCCATGCGAATGACTTCGTTGCGGCGGGCGCTTGGTGCTTGGCTTGCAAGCCAGTTAAGCGCGTCGATGGGATCTTGGTTGATCCATGCATCGAGCTTTCGCAGTGCAAGTTGGAAGCGGGTGAGGGGGTTCACTTCGGCATCCAGGGCGGCACGAAATTTTTTGGAGTCGAATTGTTGGATCTTGGATGATCGATGAGCGACTGGTCCATCAGGGGATGGAGGTTCTTCGGAAAGGGGAGGTTTAGCATCGCCGAGTTGATAGCCGCAGTATCCAGAGACCATGGCGATGGCCGTGCAGAGAAGGAGTTGAGTGCGAATTGGCACTATCAAATTAGAGGTAGGATTTCTTGGTGAAAGTTAAAGAATCTTTAAACTTCCAACCTTTCCGTGTGTATTCCCAAAGGTTGATGTCTGGGTAGCGCCATTCGTCAAGAGATAGTGCATGGCCGCTGACTGAAAGTTTCCGGTAGCTGTAGCCGCCGCGGAGGGGAGACAGTCCGTGTGTCATTAGAATGACGCCTTGGGATGCACCATAGTATGGCATGCCCCAGAACTCATAGCTCAAGCTGCCCGAGCTATTGCTTGAGCGGTTGGTGATGAAGTCCATTTGATGGGATGCGCGGCGGTAATAATCACTTCCTAAGTTTTTGTATCGACCACCTTGGTTTTTGCCTTTGATGTAGTAATCGACGCGATTGGAGAGTGCGTATGAGCCGTAGCCGTCGAGTGTGAGATCGGCGGCATGGCTGTGGCAAGTGCCCATTAAAAAGGCGAGGCTGAGAGCTGTGCTGAGATTGCGGGTGGAGGTCTTCATGCGGTGATTGGGTCGGTCAGTTGAGGCCGGATGGGACGCTGACAATGTCGAGAATATTCGATGGAATCCGTAAAATTTTAGAAATTGACGACCGGGCTGCTGCTGTCAGGCGAATGGGTGGTGGGGATGCTTGCGGCAAGTTTTTCGAGAGAATTGCAGGTTTCTTGCCATCGGCTATCGGACCAAGGGGCGGGGGGCTTGAGTTTCCGGCGAAATTTCTCCAAGCGCCTGTGCGATTCTTCAAGCATGTGGCATGGAAGTTCCGCGCTTGCGGCGGCGGCAGCCTCCGCTGTGTCGGTGCGGTGGCAGATCAGCGCGAGGTCGTTGCCGGCCATCAGTGCGAGTTTCACATCCTGGCCGCGTCCGTAACGCTGGTGAATTGCTCCCATGTCGAGATCGTCCGTTAGCACGAGATGGTCATCGAATCCGAGTTGGTCGCGGAGAAATCGTTGAACGATTCGGGGTGAGAGAGACGCGGGGAAATTGGGGTCGATGTTCGGAAATTCGACGTGGGCAAGCATGATTGCGTCCAGTTCTGGCATTAGCGCGGTGTAGGGGATAATGTCTTCACGGAGCAATTCATCAAGCGTCGCTGGCGATGATGGTAGGTCGTGGTGAGGGTCAGACTGGGCACGGCCGCAGGCGGGAAAATGTTTGGCGCAGCTGGCAATGTCGCGTTTCCGGAGCCAGCGGTTCCATTGGCCGGCGTAGTCGATGACGCGCTGCGGGTCGCGGCCCCAGCAACGGCCGCGGAGTGCGTTTTGTGCGGCGGGGAAATGGTCGAGATCTAGGACTGGGGCAAAGTTGAGATTGACGCCAAGGAGGCTCAGGAGCTCGCCGGTGAAGACTGCGGCTTCGGCAATTTTGATCATGTCCCCGAAGGCTGCTAGATCGGGGGCGGCTGGTGCGGCGGGAGCAATGTCCCGAGTGCGTGTGACTCTGCCACCCTCCTGATCGATGGCGATGATGGGCGTTTGTGCGGAGAGGTCGCGCAGGTCATCGGTGAGCTGCCGGGTCTGCTCGGGGGATGAGATATTGCGGGAGAAAAGGATGAATCCAGCGGGTTGAAGTTTGCGAAAGAGTGAGGCTTCGTCCAAGCTGAGTTGAGGCCCGGCAATTCCGAGCACGAGCGGTGTGCTGTCCGTCATAGGCGAGTAGGAAAGCATGCGGAGAGCGCTTTGTCGATGGTCGTGAGCTTGGCATTTGCGCAGCGTGACGTGGGGCGAACCGGGATGGACGGGTGTGCCGCCGTGAGTCGGTTGTGGGAGAGGTGCTAGGGTTTGCCCTGCGTCATGCAAAGTTCGCGTTAGCGTTTTTTGCGCAGGCGCTTACCCGATAGGCGAGTTGCAATCAAGTTTGGGCAGCGACCTTTGAGCCGGAGTTGTTCGCAGTTTGCCTCGATTTTAATGCTTTGGCGAATGGGCTTGAAGCCGAGGCGGCGGGTCACGCAGTCATTGAGAAGTTCAAGGTGCGAGTCCTCAAACTCCACGACCCTCCCGCAATCGATGCACACCAAGTGGTTGTGCGCGGGTTTATCGTGGAAGTTCGGGTCATAGGTTGTTTGATTGTCACCGAGATCAATTTCTCGCAGAAGATCGGCTTCAACTAGCAGATTGAGGGTTCGGTAAACCGTTGCGCGGGAAGCTTCCGAGTCCAGTTTTCTAGCACGTTCGAAAAGTTCCTCTGCGGTGAAATGTTCATCCTTTGAAAACGCCGCTTTGACGATGACGTCACGCTGCCCAGTCCGTCGCAGGCCTTTGCGGCGGATAAATTCATTGAGGCGTTCTTCGATATCAGGATTCACAGGGCATTCATAAACCCGGGGACGCGCCACGGAAAGCCGAAAGGTGGGTCGTGGCCTTCAAATTTCCAAGTTGCGAAATGCTGCCAGCGGAGCGATGATTGAGGAGCAAAATTACCCCCGAAATTATGGAAAAGTTGATTATTATTGCCAATCTTGGGCGTGTTAGGGCGCTGCGGTTTCAGGAAGCGGGACCGGATCCCATGGTTCAGGAGCATTTTCACGAAGTTCCGGGAAGCCCATTTGAGATGAGGCCGGAGACGATTTCTCAAGCGGTCACGGACCAAGCAGGGCGCTTTTCACAAAGCGGCGCGACGGATCGGCTTGCGGGCATGTCGTATGGAGATGAATACGAGTTAGAAGCAGAGTTAGAGACAAAAGCGCTGCTTAGAATTTGCAGCAAGATTGTTGAGATCCTTGAAGCTGAATCCTATCCATTCTGGCGATTGATGGCCACCCAAGAAATTTTGAATCATTTGCAAGCGAAGCTGCCAGAGCGTGCGCTGCGGTGTTTGGCGCATGTGGAGGCGGGCGATTTGACGCGGATGCGCTTGGTGGAATTAGAAAAGCGTTTGCTTGTGAAAGCGTGATCTTCCTAGCGGATTCCCATATCCTTGCGCATGGCCTCCACCATTTGCACGTGGCGGAGGTCGCTTTTTTTGTCTGATTCTTTGTCGAAATTCAGGCCGTATGGCCAGAAATGCATCCGATCGGCGCGGAGCACTGCGTCCTTGCCGTCGAACTCGCGCAACAGTGCGACGGCGTGTTTGCCGGTCCAAATGCCGTCTTTGATGTTTTTCCCCCAGTTTTCGTGAGTGCCGATTCCGAGGGTGTGTGAAATTTCGTGAAGTGCCACGCGGCGGTTGATTGAGCCGCCCCAGTTGATCCAACCGCTGTAATTTGCGTCTGCGGTGGGAGTGCCCGGGCTGTTGTTTGCCGTGAGTTCTTTTTTGAAATTGGCGTGCTGATTGTAGAACTCGACGGCTGCGTCCATGGCTTCAGTGATTGCTTTTTTGCGGTCGTCCGGCCAATTCTCCGAGCCACCGGAGAGACGGTAGGAAATCGCGCCCTTGAGTTTATTACGGGGTTTCGTGGCAGTGCTGGCGGCCGTTTGTCTGGTTTCCGCCTCGGCTTGGAAGCTCGCGACTGCGGCTTGATCGGCCTGCGATAGCCGTGCCAATGGAATTTCGGATACGCGTCCATTGCTGCGGCGCACGCTCACGGTTTCCGAGTCGGCCTTGACGAACTCAGCGACCAATTCCCGGCCATCGGTGGACTTCCAGACTCGGGGAGCGGCCCCAAGCCCATGAGAGAGCGAGATGAGACACAGCGCGGCGGAAAAGAATGGATAGCTGCGACGGAGTGATAACTTGCAATGGATCATGTGTGGGTTGGGTGTTAGGTCGGGGATTTCGTTAAAGTTGCTGAGTGGATTGAAAAAGAATGGAGCGGGATGGCGAATGGGACGATTCACTTATGGAAACCCACCCTCTTTCATCTGGATGCGCCAGAAGCGTTGTGCCTCTCCGGTGGCGGCAGCATGGGTGAACTTGAGCGTTTGACCGGTCCCCGCGCGGGTTTCCACCACAGTCCAGTCGCTCAAATCCGTACTGCTCCAGAGTCGGTAGCTCCAGCTAGGTTGAGAAGGGCAGTTGATTGTGATTTCCGAGCGATTCTGATTCAGCGTTAGGCTGGCTTGCGCTTGGTGCGAAAAATAGCTGGCTGCGTCCCACTCAAGCACGGAAATGCGTGAGGCCGTGTTCGCAGGTGCGGTGTATCCCTGGCCGGACGCAGCTTGGTAGAGAAAGTGAAGTTGGCGGTCGCGATCCCATAATTCGTTGTCAATGATCGGCTCGTAGTTTCCGAGGTTTTCGTGAGTTAGGTCGAATTGAATCCACAACAAGCGATGCGGATCTTGTGATTTTGGGAGACTGTGAACCAGTGTGATGCCGTTGTTGAGTCCGGTGCTAAGGCTCGTGGTGCTTTGATTGTCGCGGTAGGCGACGATGAGGCGGTCCTCGTCATCCGCAACGATGATTGGGCGGCCGAGGTCACGCACATTTCCTTCTGCGTAGCGTGTGCCGATGGGGTCACTGGTTCGGTTGGAAATGTTGCGTGCCTGCCATGTGTCATCGTCGAGTTGTGGAGTTCCATTGTCGCTTCGGAACACAACCCGGTATTGTCGGCGGAAATTTCCGGAGGTTGATTCGGGTGCCCACCATGTGCAAGTGACCGGGTGATCATTCGCGTCGAGGCAGGTGCTTGCTTGGTTGATGAGACTGGAGCCTTCGGGGATCGGCATGATGATTTCCGCACGGTTCAGAGCACTGATTTCCAAGTCTCGGGTGATCGGAAGTGCGTAGGGAGAGCCGTTGAAGCGCTTCCATGTTAGGCCGCCATCGTAGGACCGTGCGTAGTTGAGGTGATGGTTCGTTTGGTAGCCTGAGAAGCCGCTGCCAGAGTCGGAAATGCCGGATGAGAAACGCCAGCACCAAGTGAGAACTAGGTCATCGCCATCGGTGCCGCCGAGTTGTGGCATGTTGAGATATGCGTTGTAATTGGGGGACCAAGTGGTTCCCTTGATGAAAGGGGCCTTGGCTCCAGGGGGGGCATGCAGGCAATTCCAAGTGGAGGTGGCGAGGTTGTAGCGGTTGATGTAGGTGTCGCCGTTGCCAGATGCGACCTCGCGGAAGATATAGAGTAAATCCCCATTCGGGAGTTTGAGGAATTGAGGGTAAGTTACCGCGTTTTCCAGTCCTGTCATGCTGGTGTCAGGGCCTAGCAGAATTTGGCCGTTGCCGGTGACTGGGGTGGTGCTTCGAGCGTAGTGGAAATCATCGCCATGCATGCCCCATGAGAGGTGCATGTAAGCATCCCCATCGATTCCGAAACTGATCACGTCGTGCCCGTCAGTGATGGCATTGGCCGTGAAGGTGGGGTGGCGGAAAATCTCCCAGGTGGATGTTCCAAGAGTCCGTCTGCCAATCCAGATGGTGTTGTTGAATGCCGCGTTCGGATCGAATTGGTGCCGACCATACCACGTGATGAACTGTTGGTTGCCAACGGTTTTCAGGGATGATCGAACAAATGCGACTGAGTTGATTGCGGAGGAACCGCCGTAGCCGAAGTCGCTGGTTGAGTGGTCGCCGTCATCGAGCGGTACCAGTTTGACCGCGGTTCCCGGCGGGCGTGAAGCAGGGTTTGTGGGATCGGTGGATGCGTTGAATTCCTGAAGATTTCCAAAACCATCGTGGTCGGGGTCCGCGCCACCATTGGACCTTAGGTCGGAAAAGTGTTGGAGTTCCCAAAGGTCGGGGAGTCCATCGGAGTCCGTGTCATTGGACGTGGATGCGGAGTTGTTAGGTGCTGAACCATTGTTGTGTTCCGTCAGATTGTTTTCGGAGTCGCCGTCGTGATCACTCGTCGGACTTGCGGCCAAGCTGGTGAAGTAGGTCAATTCCCAAGCGTCAGCGAGACCGTCGGCATCCAAGTCGAGAGGTGTTGATGCGGCAAGACTGGGGTCGCTGAGCGATTGGAATTCGGTCAGATTGGAGAAGCGATCTCCATCAGGGTCTCCGTCGGCGTTTTGAGTTAGGTTTCCGAATTGTCGAATTTCCCAAGCATCAGGGAGGCCATCTTCGTCCGCGTCTGTGAGGGTGGTGGTGTTG
>JBILPN010000430.1:0-3801 GCA_044373865.1 Luteolibacter sp.
AGTTTCCGCCTGCATGTCCTTGATGTTCCCGACCATTTACGGAATCGCGCTTGAGGGCTTGCGCGGTGATGCCAAGCTCGGCGCTGCCGGTTTGATTTTTGCGATTGGTGGTGGTTGTTTGATGACCCCGATGCAGGGTGCGATCATGGACATGTCCGCATTCAACATAGGTGGAATGATCTTATCGAGCACGCGTGTTTCATTCTTCCTGCCTGCGATCTGCTTCGTGGTGATCGCCGTTTATGGCTTGTGGGTGAAAAGCCACAAGGCGCGGATGGCAGCTTGATTCCGGCGTTTTAAAAATGCGTAAAAAAGCCCCGCAGCCGTTGAGAGCTGCGGGGCTTTTTCGTATCTCGCAGATTGAGTTTAAACTTTTCCGTAGAGCGGGCCGTAGTTTGCGCAGGCGCGGAAATCTGCGCCTTCCAAGTCAGCCGTGCCGAAAGAAGTCCAAGCGCTGGGGCGGAAGACTCGGTTTTCCGGGACATTGTGCATGTAAACTGGGATGCGCAGCATGGCGGCGAGCGTGATGTAGAGGTTGCCAACGTGGCCGTAGGTCATGACACAGTGGTTTGCGCCCCAGTGGTTCATGACCTCGTAAGCGCTGGCGAAGGCACCTTTGCCATTGAGGATCGGAGCAAACCAAGTGGTTGGCCAAGTTGGGTTGGTGCGTTGGTCGAGGGCGTCGTGGACGTCATCTGGGAGATCCACCGTGTGTCCTTCCGCGATTTGGAGGGCGGGGCCGAGTCCACCAACGAGGTTGAGGCGGATCATGGTCGCTGGCATGCCGCCGCGTGTGCGGAAGCGGGTGCTGAGGCCGCCGCCGGGGAAGTATTCAGTGACAGATGGGTGCCAAGTGGTGGCTTTGAGGCATTTCTCCACTTCCGCATCCGTGATGTCCCAGAAGGGTTTCATGGCGGGTTGACCGTTGATTTCCTGCTGCCCGGTGCCGTCGAGAGCGGCGGGGCCGGAGTTGATCAGGTGGAGGATGCCGTCGCCAACCTGCGGGTGGGAAAATGGTTTTCCGGTTGCTTCCGAGATGGCGTCGAGGCTCCAGTAGGTGCGGAGATCGGCGAAAATTTGTGCGCTATTCGTGAGCAGGTGGCCCATGAGCATGCCGGCACCATTGAGCGCGTCGTTTTCCGTGGCGACGATGTAGGGCGGGCGTTTGCCATTCCAGTCGAAGGAGGAATTGAGGATCGCCTCGAGGAAATCGCCGTTTGGAAAGTGGTCAGTCCATTGCCGTTGGCCTTGGAAGCCAGCGGCGATGGCGTTGTGGCCTTGGGCTTGTTCGCCGAGGCCCATTTCTGCGAGTTTGGGGTTTCCGATCATCAAGTCGCGGGCGATGAGCGTCATTTTCACGCTGTCTTCCCATTCCGAGTCGATTTGTTCGCGGGTGCGTGTGCTGGCGGGCGAGTTGCAGTCGCTGCCTTCTGGGCAGTTGGCTTTGACCCACGCGAGTGCCATTGCGTATTCTGCGGTGTCGTATTGTCCCTTGCGCATGCGGCCGACGAATTCCGTGAGGTCGATTGCTTCGACGCGCATTCCGAACCATTTTTCCCAGAGTGCCGAGTCGATGACCGAGCCGGCGATGCCCATGGAAGTTCCGCCCATGGAGAGGTAGCTTTTGCCGCGCATGAGCGAGACGGCGAGTCCGCAGCGGGCGAAGCTGAGAATTTTTTCGCGGACGTCAGCGGGGATTTCAGTGTCGGTGGCGGCTTGGACATCCTTGCCGTAGATTCCGAAGGCGGGGAGGCCTTTTTGCGTGTGTCCGGCGAGGACAGCGGCCAGGTAAACCGCGCCGGGGCGCTCGGTGCCGTTGAATCCCCAGATTGCCTTGGGCAGGTGCGGATCCATGTCCATGGTCTCTGAGCCGTAGCACCAGCAGGGCGTTACGGTGAGAGAAACTCCGACGTATGAGTTGCGGAATTTTTCGGCGCAGGCGGCCGCTTCCTTCACGCCGCCGATGCAGGTGTCCGCGATGACGCACTGGACGGGGCTGCCGTCCGGGTAGTGGAGCGTGCTGGAGATGAGCTCCGCAACCGCTTGTGCTTGCTGCATGGTGCGGGATTCAAGCGACTCGCGGACGCCGCCGAGTCTGCCGTCGATCGCGGGGCGAATGCCGATTTTTGGATAAAGTGAGGGAGTCATGGTTTTGGTTCTAGGTGCTGAATGAAGTGTCGCGGTGAGCGGGTTTTTCGGGAGAAATTGAGTGATTTCAAGGGGAAAAACGCAATTTCCGAGGGAGGATGTCAAGCGCGATCCCGGTGGATGTGTCACGATTCTGTGGATGATGAATTTAGGAGGATGTCTAATTTTGTCTTGATTGTAAATTTCCAGCAGGCGTAAAGTTTGCGGGTGAACGAAATTCAAGCGCCAAACTCCTACATTTCGCAGCAGGTTGAGTCATCGCGGTTATTTTTTCTGGATGAGGACCGGGAGGCGGATTTTGCGGTGGTTTTTGGTGGCTTTGAGAATTGTGGGCCGGACTATCGGATTGATCGGCAGGATTTCCCGTGGTTCACCTTGGAGTTTGTGAGTCGGGGTGCGGGGAGTTTGGTGTTAGGTGGAGTCCAAGAAGCGTTGCGGCCGGGGAGTTTTTTCCTCTATGGGCCGGGGTTGCCGCATCAGATTGAGAGTTCGGCGAGTGCGCCGTTGGGCAAATATTTTGTGGGTTTTAGCGGGGCGGGAGCGGCGCGGTTTTTGGAGGAATATGACATGCGGCCCGGGGTGATTTCCCGGTGTTTGAAGGGCGAGTCGATCCGGCGGACTTTTGATACCTTGATTGATCGCGGCGTGCGGAAGTCAAAGTTGGCGGGGCCCTTGTGTGAATTGTTGACGCGGCAGTTGGTGGTGATGTGCCGGGATGATGCGACGGATTTGGCGGATGCGGACACGCTGGCGTTTGCGACTTACACGCGGATTCGAGACTTCATTGGCGAGAATTTCATGGTGTTGCGGAAGCTCAGTGAGATTGCCGAGGGCTGTGGCTTGGACGCGCCGTATTTGTGCCGTTTGTTTGCGCGGTTTCACGATGAGACACCGTATCATTACCTGACGCGTTTGCGGATGGAGCGGGCTTCGCAATTGTTGTTAGCGTCAGATGCGACCGTGCAGCAGGTGGCGGAGATGCTGGGTTTCAAAGATCCCTTTCATTTTTCGCGGGTTTTCAAGTCGATCCATCATGCGCCGCCGTCGCGCTTCCGTCAGTCGATGCGGCGCTGAGAGAGGGCCGCGGATGGCTTGACGAAGCGGCTTCGGCGGGGATGATGAACAGAGTTCACGACCCACAACACCATGCTTCAATCTGGCATCATCAATCCGCAGGTTCTCGATCTCATTGCGCGCGTTCGGCACACCAACACCTTGGTCATCGCCGACTGGGCGTTTCCGTATTGGCCGGAAATTGAGACGGTGGATATCTCTCTGACCCAGGGGATTCCGACGGTTTTGGATGTTTTGGATTTGCTCACGCCCATTTTCAAGATTGGGAAAATTTGGCAGGCGGAGGAATTTCTTGCGACCAATCCAGCGGGAGTGGTTGCGCGGTTTGGCCAGTCAATCGGAGGAATTCCATTGGAGCGCGAGCCACACATCGCATTCAAAAAGCGAGTTCCGGGTGCGATCGGCCTGATTCGCACGGGAGATCCGACGGCGTATGGCAATTTGATTTTGGAATCCGCGTGAGATCGTTGTGACGGCATGCGTGAGAATTCTCGCAACCTTGCGAAGGTTCCGGGGTTCGTGCGGGAACTTGATCAACATGAAAACGAATTGGATGGTGCCTGTGGTGGCCTTGGCGGT
>JBILPN010000431.1:0-3797 GCA_044373865.1 Luteolibacter sp.
TGCAATTTATTTGGAGGATGAAATCAAGAGTGGGGCGCTCACCTTGCGTCCGGGCATTCGTTATGAATGGTTGGAGCTGGATGATCGGACGACCACCAACGCCAATCCCGGGACGGGTGCGCCAGCCACCACGGTGCGCTTGAGGGGTGACGAGAATTTGCTGATGGGAGGCGTCGGTGCCAACTATGAATTGAGCCAGGAAAACTCGCTGTTTGGAGGGATTTACCGTGGCGTGAGTTCGCCGGGTGCGGGTGACTACTTCAAGGGTGTGGAGGAAGAAGAATCCGTGGGCTACGAGTTGGGGATTCGTCACCGCCGGGAGTCGCTCAACATCGAGTTGACGGGATTTTTCACCGACTTCAAGAATTTGATTTCGACCGACACAGGCTTGAGCGGGGACCCGACCTTCAATGCTGGTGCGGCGGATGTGATGGGAGTGGAGTCGATCGTGCAATATGATGCGGGAAGGGCGACTGGGCAATCCGTGGGGATTCCGCTTTATCTCTCCGCGACGTGGACCCAAGCCGAGTTCAGCGGGACCACGGAAGGCTTGGCGGGAGGCGGTGACGGCATTTATTCTGGGGGGCGCGATGGGAATGCGCTGCCCTACGTGCCCGAGTGGAAACTTGCCGCCGGCGCGGGATACGTTGCGGAAAAGTGGGGGGCAAATCTTGACGCGAGCTACTCCGGCAGCAGTTGGGGAACTGGCTACAACGGCGATTCGCGGCTAGGCACCCAGACCAGTCGTGATGGCAAGATCGACCCGCTGCTGTTGTTCAGCCTTTCCGGTTACTATCAAATCAACGAGCGGATCAAGCTATTGGCAGGGATTCAGAACCTACTCGACGAGCAAGGAATTGTCAGTCGGATTCCTGAAGGGCCGCGTGCGAATGCGCCTCGCATGGTTTACGCAGGTTTTGAAACTGAGTTTTGACCGAGAAATCCGGGGAAATTCCCCTTGATTTCGGGGTCGGGGTCGCGAGGTTCCGGCCCCACTCGCATTCGCGAGCAAGGGGATTGTATTCCGCGCATCCAGCACTTAGCCTCTCTTCGTCCGACCGATGAATTCCATAATCCACGCCCTGAATATCGGCACGCTGGCCACTTGGCTCAGCGTGACGGCGTTCGGGATGGTGGCAGTGTTGGTCCCGGGGTTTCAAGTGGCGGCGGTGGTTCCGGTGCAAGAGGAGATCGAGCGGATTCCTGAGGATTTCACCTTGGGAGACTTAGGTGACGCTGCGGAGGAAGTCGCCGCCGAGCCGGTCGAGCCAAATGTGCAGTCGGAGGCCTTGCCCCGCTTGCCGGCACCACCTGAGTTGGAAGTTCTTGCGGACGTGAGCCCCCTGCCGGAGATTCCAGAAATTCCCGTGTTAGCGGAAAAGCCAGTTGCGTTTCCTGTTCCAGCGGTGCGGCAAGAGCTGCCGGCTAGGTCGGAGAAGCGGGCGAGTGCGGAGCGCCGTCCGCCGGCACGTTCTGTCGTGTCTGCGGTGGGTGCTGCAGCGGCCGGTGGTTCCAGTGCGGCGGCTGATGCCTCGCGTTTGGCGCGGGGGCGGATGCCAGCGCCCATCTATCCAGCGGCGGCGCGGCGGGGAGGGCAGACCGGCACCGTGCTGGTCGAGTTCACCGTGGATTCCTCCGGGCGTGTGATTTCCGCCTACGCCAAGTCCCCGTCGCCATGGCCGCTGCTCAATGCCGAGGCGGTTCGCACCGTGCGGAAATGGCGTTTTCCTGCCGGGGGGCTGATGAAACTCCAGCGCCCAATCGTTTTCCAACTCCGTTAACATGCTATCTAACATCATTGTCGAAACTTTTATTGAAGGAGGCTGGGTCATGTGGCCCATCCTGCTAACATTCTTCCTCGCGCTGTGTGTGATTTTGGATCGTGTGGTGTGGTGGTTGAGGTTTCAGGCGTCCTTGAATGCGGCGGGCCAGGAGCAGGCGCGCGTTGCGCTGGGCAAGGGAGATTTTGAGACGGCGTGGAAATTGGGAGATGGTTCAGCCGATCCATTTTTGGGCAATTTGCGCGAGGGGATTGCGCATGCGCATACCTCCATGCTTGCGGCGATGCAGTTGCATGCGACCCAATTGATTGAAAAATCTGAGTCCCGCATGTGGGTGATAAGCACCTTAATCACGTTGGCTCCCTTGTTAGGTTTGTTTGGGACGGTGGTTGGCATCATGGGCTCCTTTTCGTTTGTCGGAGATGAGCAATTGGCAGCGACCAAAGTTTCCGGAGGCATTGCAGAGGCACTCATCGCGACAGCGTGCGGCATTGGCATCGCGATTCTATGCTTGCTGCCCTACAATTTTTTCCGCAAGCGAGTCTCGGTTCTGCGTGGTTCGTTAGAGCGTTGGATCAACCACACCGAGCTTTTGGTAAGGTCCGCCAAAGAGCATGGCCATGATCTTGAAATATTCGCCACCAAGCTAGTCCGCTGATGCCAGTCCAACTCCAAAGCCGGGCCTCGGATGACGAGGGAGATGAAGCGCGCATTGAGGTCGTGCCGTTGATCGACATCATGTTTTTCTTACTTGCGGCCTTCATGTTGGTGAGTTTGAGCATGACGCAGCTTCATCGCGTGCCGATTGCCTTGCCCGAGGCATCCACCGGGGTTCCGGAATCGAAGAGCCCGCCCTTTCAGATTGCCATTGATAAGAACGGTGTGACGACGTGGGACCAGAAAGTGGTGACCTTGTCGGAAATCACCGACCGGCTCAAGGCGGAGAGTGGGGCGAAAGAGGCCGGGGTATTGATCGCAGCGGACGAAGAGGCGCGTCACAAGCAAGTGCTGGGAGTTTTGAATGCGGTGCGTGCAGCTGGGTTAGATAAAGTGAGTTTTGAGTCAAAGAACCCCAATCCCTGAGTTGTGAAATCGCGTATTTTACCATTGGTTAATGGGATAGGTTGCTTGCTGTTGACAGCGGTGATCGTGGTGCAGTGGGGCCGAGAGCGGGCACAGGACCAGCGGTTTTCCAAGCTTCGTGTTGAGTTGCAGGGAGCGCGAGCGGAACTTGAAGCCGAGCGCAAGCGAACCGTGAGCTTGGAGCGGGATCTTGCCGTTTTGAAAGAGTCGGTGGAGGCCACGCAGCAAGCTGCGGAGGCCGCCGCGCGTGAGTTGGCCGTGTGCGAGGAGGCGCGTGAGAAGCAGGCGGGTGAGCTTGCCAGCGCGCGCGCGCAGGTGGAGGATTGGCAGAAGGCGCTGGCCGTGCGTGACGAGAAGATCCGAGAATTGGGAGATGCGCTTGAGGCTGCGCGAGCGCGATTGGAGTTGGCCGTTGCGAGGTTGAAAGAAGCGGGGGCGCGGTGAGCGAGGCAGGTTCAGGTTTGGTGCGCTTGGTGGCGGCGGATTCTTTTTTTGTGGGTTGCGCTGAGTGGCAGGTGCTCCACACCATGCGGGCGGATGCCGCGCCTTCCCACATGGCTTGAACGATACCGCACGCTGCCGGACTGCGTGCTGCGTTTTGCTGCGGGCCAGTTTTTGATCAATTTGATCAATGCCGCGCAGTTTTTGCTGCTCAATCTATTTTTGAAGCGCAGTGGTTTGGACGATCCGGAGATTGCGGCGCTGACCTCCCAGCGCTTTGTTGCGACTTTTCTTTTGGCTCTTCCTGCGGGGTTGTGGATGCGTGGGCGCGCGCTGCGCAAGCCGTTGATCTTGGGCGCGGTCATGTTTCCATTGTTCGCCTTGGCCGCGTTAGAAGCTGCGCGCATGGGTGAGATGCGAGTGGCCTCGATTTGTTTTCTTGCCATGGGGTGTGCGGGTTTGGTGCTGAATGTTGCGAGTTTGCCGATGATA
>JBILPN010000432.1:0-3796 GCA_044373865.1 Luteolibacter sp.
CGCCAAGAGCTTTCAGGTCGGCAAATTCGCCGACGCCCAAGCTCATTTCGCTGCGCAGGGAGAAGACCGGGATGGCCACGCCCGCACCGCGTGGAAGGCTGCCGTGTTCTCGCTGATAGTGCTCATCGCTCACGCGCGTCCACTGGCGGGCGGCGGACTCGTGCGCGGCGAGTTTCCGGTTTGCGCCAGCCTCCAAGCGCACGGCACGCCGCAATTCAGGATCATAGATGCCGTATTTGTATTCGATGTCGTGAGTGGTAGGCATCTCGAGCGTGGCCCGCCAGAGGTTGGGAGAAACTTCCACCAGTGGCACAGCCGCCAGCCAATCCCAGTTGCCAAGTGCCGCGCAGTTTCCAATCAAACAAGGCTGCATGCCTGGCTTTACCCCAGCCATGCGCAGTTGGAAAACGTGGCTTCCCCAATCCGTCACGGCGTCCTCGGTGAATGGACCGCGGCGCGGCAAAATGCTCAGGAAAGCGTGCGTTTCCAAGGCGTAGTCCTCGGTTCCCGCAGAGCACCAAGTGTCTTCCAGCCGCACTTGATCGTGGGCGTTTAGGTTCAAGTTGACCCTGCGCGGTGCCAGCCATTCATCCAGCTCAACGCCGTTGAAATCTTGCCGGAGTTGGTAGCTATACTGCATTTCCACCACTCCGGTGCCGCGCACGTCGATGTGGATTTCCCACTGCTGCTCGTTGATCCAGCGCATCGGCACACATTGCTCAAACGTCACTCCGCCCGCCGCCGTGTGAGTCGAGTATTTCAGCCAGAGATCCTGGCCAAAGCTGCTGTGGTAATTCAGACGGAAAACGAGGGTCATAAGATGCAGTTGAAATTCGTTAAGGGAATGTTTGGAAATACGAAAGGGTTGGCGAATCGTGAAATTTCACCGCCACAGCGATCCTCGCTTGACCCGAAGATTCCTTGGCGCGAGGTCTTGGCATGCTCCACTTGATGGTGATCGTTTTGGTGATTTGCGCATTCATCGGCGGCTTGGCGCTGGCCCGCCTCATCGCAAATTGGTTCGCGGATCGCTGATTTTCAGGCTCGCGCGGCTTTTTGCAGCATGCGCAGGCGTTCGAGCGCGGCACCGCTGGCGATCACCTCACGGGAAATTTCGATGCCATCGCCCATCGTGTCCGCCAGTCCGGCGCAGGCGAGCGCCGCCCCGGAATTCATCAAGACCATGTCACGCTTCGGCCCGGTTTCCCGGCCCGCGAGGATGGACTCCAAAATGACAGCATTTTCGGCCGCGTCACCACCTTGGAGCTCAGAGACTTCTGCATGGATGAGGCCGAAGTCTCGCGGCCGCACCTCCTCGTCCTCCAAGTCTTGGAACAGCCCGGCTTTGCAAATGCGCGTGGATCCCATCAAGCTGACCTCGTCCACCGAACGACCATCGCCGGTGGTGCCATGAACCACCCACGCGCTCTCGCGACCGAGCCGTTGTAAAATTTCGGCAAATGCCGGGCACAGCTCACGCGAAAAAACACCGACCAATTGGCACTGCGGGCGCGCTGGATTGAGCAGCGGGCCGATCAAGTTGAAAATTGTCCGCACCCCGCGCGCCGCAAGAGTCTTTCTCACGGATGCAACCGCCTTAAACGCAGGGTGATACATCGGCGCAAACATGAAGCCGATGCCTGCCGTTTCCACGCAATCTCGGAAGGCATCGGCGGGGAGGTCGATGCGGATCCCGAGGGCCTCCAAGACATCCGCGCCGCCGCTTTTCGAGGTGATTCCGCGGTTGCCATGCTTCACCACCACCGCACCGGCGGCGGCGGCGATGAACATGGCGGTGGTGGAGACGTTGAAAAGATCCAGCTGGTCGCCGCCGGTGCCGCAGACGTCGAGCGTCGGCCCATCCAACTGCAAAAGCCCGAGATGTGGGTTGACCGCTTGTTCGAGGAAGGCCTCCACGAAGCAGGCGATTTCCGCAGGAGTCTCGCCTTTGCGCGCCAAGGCTTCGAGCAAGCGCTCTTTTTTGGCATCGGCTGCGGCGCTGTCGAGCAGCAACGAGACCGCCACCTCCACTTCGCGCGGGCTCAGTTCCTGCTGGTTTTCAAGGTGATGAATCAAGGCGTCCATGGCGGTATTCTAAGTGCGCTCGCAGGCGGAGACCAGAACGAATGGCGATTCCATGGGAGGAATTCCGCCGTCCGCTTCAATCCTCGGAATACAGGATCCGCCCGCAGTCTTCGCACTGGGCGATTTCCTTGGCGGTTTGGACTTTCATGACTGTGGAGGCGATGAGTTTCATGTGGCAACCCTCGCACTTGCCATCGCGCAGCGGTGCGACTGCCAAGCCGGCTTTGCTCTTCATCAGGCGGTGATAGAGCGGCAAAATCGACTCTGGAACATTCAGGACCAGACGGGCGCGCTCGGCGGAAACTTCGATTTTCTCCGACTCCATCCGTTCTTGGCGCTGGTGGAGTGAGGCCAAATCTTCCGCCACCAAGGTCCGCGTCTTTTCACGCGCTGCCTCTGCGGCCTTGAGCGCGCTGCGGAAGCCGTCCACCTCGTCCATCGCTTCCAACTCGCGAGTTTCAAATGCATCCAACTCTTTCTCATAGCGGACGATTTCATGGCCAAGCGCCACAAACTCCTCGTTTTTCCGAGTTTCAAATTGCTGGTTCTTCAAGCGTTTGATCGTGGTTCGCCGGGTTTCGGCGTCGAGCTCGATCTTTTTCACGCGCAGTTCGCAGTCGAGCAGCGCTTGGTGCGCCTTCGTCACGGCCGCTTCATCACCCGCCAATTTCGTCTTCGCGCGCGCCTCATCTTGAGGCAGCTTTTCGAGGTCTTTGACCAGTGCCAACAAACGTCGGTCGCGGTCTTGGAGAATTAACAGGGCTCGCACTTCGTCTTGCATGCCCTTTGCCTAAACGTCCTGTCGAATCACTGCAAGGATTGCTTGCACGGGGATGAAATCGAAATTTCATCCGCAAAATCCGTTTTTTAGGGTTTGAAAACCTCGATTTCGACGCATTCTCGGGGCATGCAATCCGACCGCTTGTCGATCCCTCAATACGCCATGGCTCTCGCGCACGTCGCCAGTCTCCGCTCGGAGGACCCCTATCGCAAGGTCGGTGCCGCGGCCTTGGATTACGACAACCGCGTGATCGGCACCGCCTACAATGGGCTTGCTCCCGGCTACAACCCGCCTCCCGGGTTTTGGACGGATCGCGACGCACGGCAGAAGTTCATGCTCCACGCGGAGGTGAATTTGTGCAGCCTGTTCCGCCGAGGTGAGGCAAAAATCGTCGCCACCACCACCATGCCCTGCACCGCCTGCATGCAGACGCTGTGCGCTTACGGGATCAAGGAAATTTACTTCCGCGATATTTATCACGTCTCCGACGCGCCGGAGATCGCCGCGCTTTACCAGGTGAAACTCGAACAAGTCACCGATTTCCCCTTCTCCGTCTGAGCCGCCTCCGGGAGTGCCGGCACGCCTGTCGGCACCGCGAAGGAACCAGCCAGTTTGAATGACGCAAACGCTCCTCCATGGCCCATTCATTCTTCGAGTTTTGATAGCGATTGCGCGTGGCTAGCCAACGAATCAGCCGCGTGAGGATTCCAGTGACGGTTGAAAATTCATGCTCTCCACCACTGGCGCGCCTCAAACCGCGGTGCTGCTCCCCGGCGGGCGGCCAAGTTTGGGAACTCCGGCGAAGGCTGGGTTGAAAATCCGCCGATATTCGCCCGGTGTCATGCCAGTCACTCGCGTGAAAACCAGCACCAATCTCGCGTCATTTCGGAAGCCGGATTCCACAGCGATGTGATGTTGCTTCTCTGAGGT
>JBILPN010000024.1:0-12907 GCA_044373865.1 Luteolibacter sp.
TTGATCGCTAATATCACATTGGCAAATCCCCTCCAATTTGGATCGGGAGTTCGAGGCATCGAAGGCATCCCTGACTACCCGGCCTGTGCTGCATTGTTAGGAATCAGCGGGCCGAATGTGCTTTCCGCTGTCAGAAAAGCCCGCAGTAGCGCGGTGGAAGGCTCCCTTGAGCAAAGATTGTTTACTAGGATTATCAACACGTTAACCCCACAGGGATAAACCGAAAAAACCTTGAATGGATCGTTGCTCTCGGTTTCATTGGATTGCTTGGCATCACTTGCACAGTGAATTTATGCCGAGGGTGTCGGTGCCGCAGACGACTTTGAGCAGGCCGCGGGCGGTATTTCGGCCGCAGGCCGGGGACTTGGGCGAAGTCCACGGGCTGCGGGTGTTTTTAGGGAACCTCTGATTTCGTCCAGTCTTCGACTGGTCAGCCCGGGGACACGGGAGAACTCACTGACGTTGTTGGCGGCGATCCACAGATCTGCTTCGCTAATCACAGATCCAGATCTTTCGAGTTCTGATCGGATCATCACGTATTGCACGAGGATTTCCTCACTCGGGAGGATCAACTGAAATGGATGGATGAACTCCAATACGGCTCGGCGACCTTCAACAGGTTTGCTGCTCTTGGCCGCGCCATGGAGCAATTCTGCTTTTACCTGAAAGGGTATTTTGATGGCGGCCGCCGGAGTATTCATCATTTTCCTCATGGCGGACGGGGATTTTCCCCGCATGCAGAAAATCACGATGTTGGTGTCGAGGAACCAAGTCATGTTTTCAAGGTTCATCAAGGCTGCTGATGACTCGGGTAGGACTTCGATCCGAGGCTTCAAATCCAGAGTTGTCTTCCATAGAGGCGAACAATTTCCAATAGCCGGAAGGGTAGCCATTTTCGGTGGCGAGGTCTTCGGATGCAGCGGCTTTTAATCGCTCCAGCGCCCACACGGATAGCGGTTTGTGGTTTGCTTCCGCAGCCCGCGCTAAAATGGCAGCGAGGTGTTCCTCGAGTTCCAAGGTAATCGTACTCATGGGATGAAGACATCATGATGGATCAGGAGCGGCAATGACGCGGATTGTGAAATTTAAGGGGCGAGACACGCTTGCCAACGTGGCGGCAAGGCAAAGCCGACCTTGAGCAGGCTGCGGAGTTGAGTTTTTCGACTAACAACCGATATTTCGGCAGAAGGCTGGAAAGTCAGCTTGATCGATGCAACCGATGTTCAGGAGCCTGGAAGCACGGGAACATCGTGGCGTATTCATGATTCGCTGAGCATGCCTAACATAGTTTGTGATCACTACGAAATCACCGATGAGAAAGGCGGCGAGAAGTTTGGCAGATTCCACTTTAGCAAGGGCGAGCTTGCCGTAGCCGACTGCGGATACAGCCATCGGGTGGGTGTGGATGCAGGCTAAGATCCTTTCGGCACTTCTAATCGAGCGGACTCTCTGGGAAGGAGAGTTCCTTTCCCCCTGGGGCTATGGCTTTGGACGAGGAAGAACATCCTAGTCGCTGACAATTATTTGTTGAGGTGCGGGATTCGCTGCGAGGAATACTCGCGCCGGGATTGTCACGGCGACATCTATTGAAAAATGGACCGAGAATCGCGCGACGCGTGCGTGTAAAAAGACCTAAGCGTCCACTTCAAAGCGTGAATCTACACCAAATTGCTACTAGCTTTTAGGTTAACGCTTATGTGATCGATGGGGGCGTTAATTCATTTGAATCAACGGAATCCAATTCCATGAAAAGGCCTTTGGACCACGGGTTGAGCTCGGGGGCGGGGGTTCTCAATCGAGGATGAGGATGGCTCCAGTCCAACTGCCGGTGGGCAGCCGGAGGGTTTCGCCTTGTTTGAGTGCGCGGGTGTGAATGTGCAATCGGGTCTTGCGAGGGTCGTCGTAGCTAAAACTCTGGCGGGTGGGTTTCCAGCCGCTTAAGTCGATGGGGTCCTGGTCAGTGGCGGTGGCGATGCGAATGTTGGTGTTAGTTTTTGCGGTGACTTCGAGAATCGGCTTGGCTCCGCCGGGGAGGCGGGTGAATGACATTTTTAAGAGGGAGTCGGGGATGCCGGCCCAATTGTAGCCGCGGTTAGAAAAGGCGCGCTCACCATCCTTCAGCGAGGCGATCTGGAAGTCGCTGCCGGTGATGGTGAGTTTGTCGGTCTCGTGGGTGATGGGGATGAACTCGGGCATGGGGACGTCATCCTTGCGGCTGAGTTCACGGAAGTTTTCCCAGCGGTGGAAGGTGAGGAAATTCGCGTCGTGGTTGTTGCGCGCGCCGCCCTCGGCATCGTCCCAAGCGGTGCGACAGGCGGCGATGATGTCATTTCCCTCGAACTGCCAATCGACGTATTGGAAGCCGTGCTTGGCGGTGTCCGGGTGATAGAGGAGGACGCTACGGATCTCCCAAGTGGTTAGGTTTTTGCTGTGGAGGAGGGCGAGGGTGTTGCGGATGGCGGCCGGCACGCCTTTTCGTGCGTGGCGGTCGGGGATGATGGTGGCGAGCGTCCAGTAGCCGGGACCGGCAGGGTCCTTGCGGATGGTGAATTTCTTGGAGCCGCCGGGAAAATCGATGATGTCTTTTTCCGGGTTGAAGGTGGCGGTTTTCCCGTCCTTGCTGATGCGGACGATAGCGGCTTTTTCGGGGACGGTCGTGTTGTCCACGCGCAGGATGTTGACGAGGTTTCCGTTGGGATCGGCGACGGCGTTGCCTTCCAGCCAGGCTCTGAATCCGTCGGGGAGCCATTGGGTTTCCCGGGCAATGGCGTTGCTGAGAGTCCAGCTTGCCGGGTCTAGCAAATCGGCGTCGGCGCGGGCGGACAACATGAGCGCGCGGTAGCGTTCGCCCCAATTGTTGCTGGTGTGGGCGTCTTCCATGGCGCGCCAGATCCGGCCGTCGTGCTCGATGACGGGCATCGGCGCGCTGTGGAACTGGCCTTCGGCGATGATGATGGGATCGGTCCAGGTTTTGCCGTTGTCGGTAGAGCGGCGGATGACGATGTTGCCGTGGTGCTTGTCATTGCCGAGGGTGTAAACGTGGCCCTTGTGGACGAACAAGCCGGTCCAGAAAAAGCCGTCGAAGTCGGTGAGGTGTTTCCAAGTCACGCCTTTGTCGGGGGAGCGGTAGAGGCGGCCTTGGGCGCGGACGTGTTCGTTGCTTTTCGGACCGAACAGGTCGTGGCTGGCGAGGTAGTCGCCGTTCGGGAGGATGCAGATGGAGGGCGAGCCGATGTAGCGGCCGCTGGCGGCGGGGGAGTGGTGGATGATGGTGCCGGGTGGCGGCGGCGGGGTGGTCGCGGCGGGTGGAGCGGCCCGGGCGGTGGCGACGGGAAGGAGCGGCGCGAGGCGTGCGACGAGTTCGGCGGAGGCCGGGGCGTTGGCGAGGTTGCGGGTTTCCCCGTGGTCGGCTTGATGGTCGTAAAGCTCGCGGGCGAGAAGCTTGCCAGATTTCCAATGGCGCCACTCACTGTAGCGATGGGTGGCGGTGCAAACGGTGTAACCCATGGCCTCGGGACTGCCGTTGTAGTAGGCGGGGCGGGGGAATTGGCTGATGGCGCCTTGTTTCACCGAGGCGGCGGGGTCTTCTAACATGGGTCGGAGCGAGGCACCTTCGAGAGTGGAAACGGCGGGCAGCGCGCAGAGCTCGTTGAGAGTGGGAAACAGGTCCAAGAGCTCGACGGGAGCCTTCGCGGCCGCGCCGGGGGCGGCGAGGCCGGGGGTGGAAATCATGAGCGGGACGCGGGTGTCGAGGTCGAAGTTGGAAGTCTTCGCCCACAGCGTGTGCTCGCCGAGGTGATAGCCGTGGTCGGACCAGAGGACGACGATGGTGCTTTCCCGCAGGCCGAGGGCGTCGAGTTCGTCGAGCAATTTTCCGATCTGCGCGTCGAGGTAGCTGATGGCGGCGAGGTAGCCGTGGCGGATTTCGCGGACGGCGTCGTCGGAGAGTTTGCGCGGCTTGTCATTCCAGCCGAGCATTTCGCTGGAGCCGTGCCAGGCGATGCGGTGGGTGCCCTCGGGCCACCCGGCGGCGGCGGGGAGGGGGATTTCGCTCCGCTGATAGAGGTCCCAGTATTTTTTCGGGGCGTTGAAGGGTTTGTGGGGTTTCCAGAATCCGGGGGCGAGGAAGAAGGGCTGGCCGGATTTTTTCAAGGCGCGGAGTTGCTCGATGGCCTTGGCGGTGATGCGGCCGTCGAGGTAGGCTTCATCCGGGACATCGCGGCATTGGCAGGCGGGGTCGCGGGCGAGGTTTTCGGGCAGTGGGCCGGAGACGATGGGCTTGTCGTCGCCGTGGTTTCCCCAGTGGAATTCCTCGGGCTGGGACCAGGAAACCGGGTCGCCGTGGAGGTCCTGTTTCCAGTTATGAAAATTTTTGCCGATGCCGATGGAGGTGTAGCCGTGGTTTTTGAAATGCTGCGGCAGGGTGACGGCGTCGGGGGTGGTTTCGCGGAAATGGGTGCCGAGGTCCCAGATGCGCAGCGTGTCCGGGCGGAGGCCGGTGAAGAGCGAGGCGCGGGAGGGATTGCAAACGGCTTGCTGGCAATGGGCGTTGGTGAAGACGCGGGATCGCTTGGCAAGGCGGTCGAGGTTCGGGGTGAGCGCGAGCGGCTCGACGCGCAGGTCGTCGGCGGAAATGAACAGGACATTCAGGCGCTCGCCGCGGGCCAGCAGCGGGAAAAGAGCGAGGAGGAGGAGCTGGAGCAGGCTGCGCATGGATCTGGAGGATGGCTGGGTTTGCGAGGAGTTCAAAGGCGGATCATGGCTTCCGGACGGGCAGGCGGGCCTTGCTGGTGGCCAGGATTTCAAGCAGCCGGGCGCGTAGGGCCGCAGCCTGGTCCGCGCGGGCGGCGGCCAGATCGCGGGACTCCGAGGGATCGGCGGCAAGGTCGTAAAGCTCGTCATTTTCCGACTCGAAGAAATGGATCAGCTTGAGATCGCCCAGCCGGATTGCCGCGTGCGGGTGGCTGCGCGCGATCGCGAAGTCGCTGACGCCGATGTCGGGTTTGGCGGCTTCGAAGCGGGTTTCTGGCTGATAGAACGGGAAGTGCCAGGTCATGGGGCGCTTCTTCCACTCGGGGTCTGGCTGGCCGGAAAAACAGGACATCAGGCTGCGGCCGTCGAGGGCGAGGTCCTGGGGTAGGCCCGCAGCATCGAGGAGGGTCGCGGTGAGGTCCATGGCGATCACCGGCTCGGCGCAGCTGCTGGCCGGAGAAATTTTTCCCGGCCAGCGGGCGATGAGCGGGACGCGGATGCCCCCCTGATAGAGATTCCATTTCGAGCCGCGCAGCGGGCCGTTGGCGGAGACTTCCGGGTGGCCGCCGTTGTCGGAGGTGAAAATGACCAGCGTGTTGGCGGCCTTGCCTGAGGCGTCGAGTGCGTCGAGCAGACGGCCGACCTCGTGGTCGAGGGTTTCCACCATCGCGGCGTAGTGGGCGCGCTTGGGACTGGCACCTGCGGGCAAGCTCGCCTGATGCCAGGCGACCCGGTCGGCGCAGCGGCTGTGGAAGGGATCATGGACGTGATAGAAGGACATCCACAGGAGAAACGGGCGGTCGTGGTCAAGGCTGATGAAATCGATCGCTCCGTCGGTTAGCTTGTCGGTTGGGAAGGCGTCGCCCTTTACCGGTGGCGGCGGCGGGCCGGGCTTCTTGTAGCCGTATGGGTGGGCGCCGAAGTCGTCCACGCGGTGGTCGAAGCCGAAGGACTCGGGCCCGTGTCCGCGGCGCCAGCCGAGATAGTGACCTTGGTGGCGGTTGAGATGCCATTTGCCGAAAAACGCGGTGGCGTAGCCGGCCTCGCGCAGCGCGGTGGCCACCGTGGGCAGGCCCGTGGGGAGTTCGGTCGGGAAATCCGGCGGCTGCAACGGCTGTTTTCCTTCCGGGCGGCCGGCGGCGAATTTGGGGACAAATTCATACTGCAGCCGGGCGGGCGAGCGGCCGGTGAGCAGGGCGGCGCGCGAGGGCGAACAGATCGGCGCTCCTGAATGGGCCTCGGTGAAAAGCATGCCCTGCGCGCGCAGGCGGTCGATGTTAGGGGTGCGGTAATCGGAATTTCCGATGCCGCCGAGGTCGCGCCAGCCGAGGTCGTCGGCGAGCAGGACGATGATGTTAGGGGGAGTCGATGTGGCTGCCGGTTCCGCGACGGCCACCCCCAGAAGGCTGGCAAACAGATAGGCGTGCAAATGGAATTTCACGGGCGGTGCGGGCGGGAATTCATGCCACCGCGGAAACCGCCTTGAGGACCGGTTCGGTCTCCGCGAGAATTTCCCGGATCGATTCGACTTGGGCTGCGGTGCAGGCGGTGAGCGGCGGCGCCATGTGGGGTTGGCAGAGGCCGAGGGCGGCCAGTCCTGCTTTTACCGCCGGGAAGACCGACGACGGCCGACCCGTGATTCCGAAGATTTGCTCGCCCAGCCGGGTGATTTGGCCCTGGAGCTGTTCCGCGCTTGGCGGGTCTCCCCGGTCGAAAGCATCTTGGAGGGCGCGGAACAAATCCGGATAGATGTTGGCTCCGCCTCCCACCACCCCGTGGACGCCGAGCTGGAGACCCTTGAGATAGAAATACTCGTTGCCGACCAGCACCGTGGTGCCTTTGCGGGTGGCTGCCACCGCGACCATGTCCCGCAGGTAGGCCATGTCGCCTGACGAGTCCTTGAAGCCTATCACGTTGGGGTGCTCGAGAGCGGCGCGGAGGCATTCCATGTCGAGCACATGACCCGTCAGCCAGGGCATGTTGTAAAGCAAGGTGGGGCGGTCGAGTTCCGGCAGGATCGAGGTGAAATAGCGTTTCAGTTCGCCCGCGGAGAGATCGTAATAATACGGAGCGGCCATCACCAGGGCATCCGCGCCCAGATCGCTGGCAAGCCGCGCGAGCGAGATGGTTTCCGCCGGGCACGGCGAGGCGATGCCGACCAGCAGCGGGATCCGCCCGCCCAAGGCCTTGACCGCGGTGCGGATCACGGTTTCGCGCGACCGGGCGTCGAGGGACGCCAACTCTCCGGTGGATCCGAGCACAAATGCCGCGTCACATTTGCCGGCGACCAGATGGTCCATGATCCGATGCAGCGCAGGGACATCCAGCTTGCCGTTGGCTGTGAGTGGCGTCGGAACGGGCGGGACAACACCGTGGATGCGGAGCGGGGATTTCATGACTTGGAAACAAGCTCGACTATTCACGAATACTGTCAAATATATTCGGATGCTAAAACCACCTGAAATGGCCCGTGCGGCTCAGGGGTCGGTGAATCTAACCTGATAGAAAGCGCGCGGGCCATCGATGGTGGGCAGCCACTCGACCCAGTCGGATGGAGCCTGAAAAGCCTCGACGGCGTGCCATGAATCCGGCGCGAGGGTCGTGCTCCGCTGGATCTGGTAGTGGCGGCCGGGAATGGTGGGCCAGGAGAGCACGAAGCCGTCGCCCTGGCGCTCGAACCACGAGGGCAGGCCGCGGCCGGGTGCGCGGGCGGCGGAGGCGGGATGGAGGAAGAGGCTGGTGATTTCCGCAGTGTCGAGAGGGCGCGGATGCAGCTGGATTTCATCGAGTCCGCCGCGGAAGGACAGGATACCGCCGGCACCGCCGAGGAAAATCGGACCGACGGTCACCGGGATGGCGGGGGCGGAGGCGCTGGCTTGCGCAGGCGAACCGTTGACGTGCAGGTGCATCTGTCCGCCGCGGGTGTAGCTGATGGCGAGGTGATGCCAGCGGCCATCGTTGACCGTGGAGGCGGAGGTGAGGGAAACCGGGCCGATGCTGAAGGTGGCTTTCCCGAACTCGGTCCGGTTGAGTGAAAGCAGCCATGAGGCATGACCGAACGATGCACCTTTGCCAATGATCGCCTGATTGATGGAGGAATCTCCGGGCCGGGTGCGGATCCACGCGGTGAGGGTGAAATCCAGATCCACGAGCCCAAGCTGGTTGGTGCCGGTGACGGGGGCGAGAGCGTTGGAAAAGTCGAGTCCGGTGCCGGCGACGCCCTGGGCTGTGCGTGGGCCGTTGCCGTTGATGGTGTCGATGTGGAAGGCGTTTTCCGAATCCACCACGGCGGGCAATGCCGCGGACGCAACACGCCAGCGGGCCAGCGGGCGCGGCGAGGGGCGGATGACGGGCAAGGTGCCAGAGAATCCGAGTTGGGGAACCACGAGCTGCTCGCCGGCGAACATGAACCGCGAAAATAGGTAGAGGGGCGTGTTGGTATTGGCGTCGTAGCCAAAGGTGATGCCTTCGGCCGTCCAGCCGGGAGGTCCGCTCGCGCTGACCGTCGCGGCGCGGAGGGTGAAGTCACGCTTGGCGGTGACATGGATTTGCGGGGTTGTCCCGCCGTTGATCCGGAGGATGAAATGTCCGGCGAGCGCGGCGGGCACTCCTTGCCAGCGGAAGGTCCGGTTGGAAAAGGCGGGCTCGCCCTCGCCCAACATCGCGGGGCGGAAGCCGACCCCTTCGACGGTCAGGTCCGGATATTCCCATGACGACTCGCCGGTGGGCACCGAATCAGCCATTTCCAGTTCGCGAAACTTCTCCACCCGGTGGAACAAGATGAGATTGGAATTGTGCTGGTTGTCGCCATTCCACGCGGAGCGCGAGGCAACGATGAGATCCTCGCCGTCGAATTGCCAATCCACGTAATGGAATCCGTAGTTCCCCGCACTCGGGTGATGCAGGACGATGCAGCGGATTTCCCAGTTGAAGAGATCCGTGGAGCGAATCAGGGCGAGGGTGTTGCGGGTGCGCTCGGGATCGCCGCCGAGGTCATGCGGCATGATATAACTGCTGAGTGACCAATAATCTCCGCTGACCAAATCGCGGCGGATGACGAATTTCTTGGTCGCGCCCGGCAGCTCGATGAAACCGGATAGGTCGGTTGGTTTGATGCCGGGACGTCCCTCGGGATTGAAGCTGGCGGTGCTGCCGTCGGCGGAGCAGTGGATCACGGCGGCGATGTTGTCCTGGTTGGGATTGGTGTCGACGCGGAGGATGTTCTTCACCGAGCCATCGGGCGCGGCAACGGCATTTCCCTCGAGCCAGCCGTTCATTTCACCACCGAGCCAACTGGTGCTGGTGGCGAGGATGTTGCTGCTGGTCCATGACTTCGCGTTCAGTAGATCGGCGTTCACCGGTGCGGACATCATGAAGGCTCGGAAGACCCTCCCCCACGAAGAGGATGGGCCATTCTGGTCTTCCATGGCCCGCCAGATCCGGCCGTTGTGGACCAGCATGGGCATGGCGGAACTGTGGAAAATTCCCGTTAGGAGGATTCCGTTGCTGGAGTTCGTCGGCTCGGTCCAGGTGAAGCCTCCGTCGTCGGAGCGGCGGAGGACAACTTGATCGCGGGCGCGGTTGGGGCCCATGAAATAGAGTGCTCCATCGTGTAGGAACAGGTTCGACCAGGAGGCGTCGAGGCTGGTGATTTCCTGCCACGATAGGCCGTCATTTGTGGAGCGGAGAATGCGGGCGAAGCGGTTGCCCGCAGCCGGACCGAAAAAATCGTGCGAGGCGACGAGGGCCCCGTCGGGTAGCCTGACGATGGAAGGAGTGCCGTGATAAAGGCTTTCCGGCTCGGTGCTGTTGGCAATAACCGACCCGGGTATGGCTCCGTAAGGATCACGGATCGTGGAGAAATCATCCGCAGGCGCTGGCGGAAGATCCCACGGCGGCGGTGGCGGGCGGGCCTCGGCCAGAGTGGTGATTTCAGAAACGGAAATCGCGTTGTTGTAGATGCGGACGTCGTCGAACGAGCCAGCAGAACCCCGCGCTCCGTTGCTGAAGAGCCCTGGATCGCGGCCAAGAAAAACGCCGTTGGTGCCGTTCGTTAGGGTGGCGGCGTTGGTCGCAGAATGGACTTCCACCGCGTTGACGAAAAATTTCAGGAGGTTTTCAGAATTCCGGCTGATGACGAGATGGTGCCAGACGTCGCTTGCTAGACCGGAGGTCACCATGACCGAGCCGACGCCATTGTGGTGGAAGAACGAAAGATCGAATTTTTCCGTGGCGGCTTTGAAATTACTCGCGTGGAGGTTCCACCGCCCCGCCTGGCTTTGGTTTGCGGAGAGGAGGTGCTCTTGCGGGGTGCCCTCGGTGCTGACGTCGAAGCCGCTGATACTCGCGCTGTTGCGCTTGAACCAGAAGGCGAAGGTGAAGGGTTGCAAGCCGGGTGAAACGGCCCCGAGCTCAATCCGTTGGAAACGCGTGTTGAGGCCGATGGCCGTTCCCGGCGCTGCCGTGGCTCCGGAAAGTGCGCTGACGGGAGCATCCACCAGGTTGCCTGCGTGGTTTGAATAGGCGGGAGCGCCGCCGGGAATTTCATTTTGAAGCGCGGCCCGGTCCGCAGTGTAGTCCAGGGCGAGATCGTCGAGTTTCCAATGCTGGCTTAGATCCGCGGCGGGCGCTGCGGAAGCGAGCAGGGTTGCCAAGCTGATGCCGTGGAGTGAAATCATGGCGAGTCGGGCATCGTCGCTTTCAATCGCATGAATCGGTTAGGCGGCGCGGGTGCTCCGGGTGAGATCATGGCTCGCACGGTCGCGACGCCATCGGTCAGGCGGGTCTGGGTGAGGGTGACGGCAGCGGGATTGTCCGGGACCCACGAGGGATTCTGATAGCGGAAGCCGCTGGATTCCCAATCGCCTAACGAGCCGCTGGTCTGGATGAAATACCGGGCCGTGGGGTCGGGCCGCAGCTGGAATTCGAACTGCGCGGGGCCGCCTGCTTCCAACGGCAGCATGCGGGTTCCTTCCTGCGGAAGCATGCCGGCCGGCTGCCCGAAAATGTAGCGGTGGAAGTTGCTGTATCCGGACTCGCCGGGATCATCCGGGGGAGTTGTGCCGGGTTCGCCATACGTTTCGCCGAAGGCCGCGCGCGCCCATTTGCCATAGCCGCCGCCGGCGAGTTGATTGAGTTCCGGGCCAACGGCACCGTCGTAGATGTGCAGGTCGTCGAGCCACCCCTCGTAGGCGGAACTCATCGGGTTGCTGGGTCTGCGCCCGGCGAGCACGCCCGCTGCGGCATTGGTGAAGTCTCGATGGTTCGTTCCGGTGTGGACCCGTTCGCCGTCCAGATAGATGCGGAAATTGTCTTGCAGTTCCTCGCCGCGGACCAAGGCGACGTGGCGCCAGACGCCGGGCTTGATGACCGGCGCGAGCAGGATCGCGCCGTAGCCGTCATGGAAGAACTCCAGCTTGGGCCCACCGTTCTGGGTGAGATAGGTCGCGTCGCCGGAAAGATGCACGTTCCAGCGCCCCGCCTGGCCGCCGTTGGCGGATAGAATGTGGTCCTGGTCGGCTTCCCAGCGCTTGTAGGCATTGTTCTTGAACCAGAACGAGATGGTAAACGGCTCGGTCCGCGGAGAAACGTTGCCCAGCTCGATCCGGTCGTAGCGGCCACCCAGAAAGATCGAGCTGCCGGTTGCCGGGGAGGCTCCGGGTTCGTTGAAGCGCACCAGTGCCGTGCCGTCTGCGGGCGCGAGCACGGTCGCCGCTTGCGCGGGAGTGGCGGTGTTCGTGAGGGGACTCGATCCGGTAAAGGACGCGGGATTTTCATCGAGTTTCCAGTGGTGAAGCAGGCTCGCCTCGACGCGGGCGTAATTCCATACCTTCACCTCGGAGATCAGTCCCTCGTAGGCGAAATTGGTCTGGTTCGCCCGGCCGATGAACCAGGCCGTGCCCTGGCTAACCGTCGCTTCGGAGGTTCCGGAGTCCACCCGCACGCCATCCAGCCACAGCGACCATTCGTTGCCGTTCCGGGCAAGATCGGCCCGGTGCCAGAGCCCGTCGTCCACGCGGACGGTCGAGGACAAGGCCGCCCCGAGATGATGCCACCACTTGAGCAAGCCGTTTTCCACGAACAGGCCGCAGCGGCCGCTCTGATAGTTGTTGTTGGAAAACAAGTGGCCCTGATGGGTATGGATGCCGCTGGTTTTGAAAGTGACCGAGATGTTGAAGTCGCCGCTGGCCGGGATCACCGTCGGGCGGTTGGTATTCACCGCGCGGCTGGAGCCCGAAAAGTCGAACGCGAGATCATCCGCAGTGGGGCCGGGTTGGCCGAGCAGCGGCGCGTTGACGAGCGTGCCGTCGGCGTTTCCGGTCGCGTCACAGATCGGCCCCGGATGCATTTCGTTGAGCCGCCAATGCCCGATCAGGCGCTTGGCGGGAGCGGCGACTTGTTTCCAGACCCGCACCCACTCGCTCTCGAAGGTCGTGGGGTAATGCGCGGGGTTCGGAGTGCCCGGCCAGCCGCCGACCGCGAGGTTGACGATCAGATAGTTGTTGGCCGACTGGGAAATGGCGGTGGTGTTGGTGAGCAGCGAGACCCGGTTGTTTTCGTAAAACCAGCCCATCGAAGCGGGTTTCCAGTCGAGGCCGTAGGTGCGGAAGCTGCCGGTGAGATTGCTGCCGGTGTGGGTGTTGAAATAGGAGCTCTTGTTGTCCCACGTGCCCCAGTGGTAGTTGGTGTAGAACGTGTTGCTGCCGTTGAGATTTTCGAAAATGTCAATTTCCGGCGGCCAGCCTCCCTGGAGCGTCCAGAATGCCGGCCAGGTGCCGGTGCCGGTCGCCAGTTTGAAGCGTCCTTCCACATAGCCGTGGGTGAAATTGAACTTGCCGGAGGTGTTGATCGCGCCGGAGGTGTAGTCCACCACGTGGTAGCCGTCGTGGTTGACTGAATAAGGCGCGGACGGATGCCTTTTGGCTTCGGCGGTGATGATCATCCTGCCGTTTTCCACCTTCACGTTTTCTGGGGCCATGTAGGCCTTGTGGTTGTGGGTGCGGCCCCACGAGTAGCCCTTGCTCCATTTGGACGTGTTGAGCGCGTCCCCGCGGAAATTGTCCTCGAAGGCCATCACCCAATGATTTCCCGCCGTCGGTGCGGGAGGCGCGGCGGAACCCAAGCTCCCTGAAACCAACAAGATCGCGAGGGGCGA
>JBILPN010000433.1:0-3791 GCA_044373865.1 Luteolibacter sp.
CCTCTCCTGTGGAGCTCATCGGCGCACATGCTATCAGGCACCAGAATCTCGCCGCCACCCAACTGCGCTTTTTCATTTGGCGCGCGGCACGTAGTCAACCACCAAGACTTTCTCGACTTGCGTCTTGAGCAATTCAACAAATGCCGTGTGTTCGGGGTGCGGCAAATATTTCTCCAAGTCCGCTTTGCTCGCAAATGTCACGAAATAAACGTGGGTGAACCCTTGGTCCAAGCCCTCTGGACTCTCATTCGTGCCCCACTCCAAGTCTCTCACAAGATCAATTTTTGACTTCAGCGCGACGAAGGCATTCTCAATCTTGGCAACTTCGGTTGGCGGTGCCGAATCCTTAAATTTCAAAATCACAACATGGCGGTAAACCGACTCAGCGGCATCGAGGGTGGTGGTGTTCATGGCGAAAATCACAAGGCAGAGAAAAAACAACAGGCGCTTCATTTGCCACAGCCAAGTCAAAATTAACGCTGACGAACATCAAAAAATTACGAATTGAATCATCATACGGATTTTCCTTCGCTTGGCGCACGATTATCATTGATCCTCACCGCCGCTTCGCCGGATGTTTCGACCAGATGGTTAACCCCCTTTTCTTTCAAAGCCTCGGCATCATTGTGGTCTCGGCCGCAGTGTTGGTGATGGTGGGGCGACTCATCAAAATGCCTGCAATCGTAGTGTATCTTCTCGCCGGAATCTTGATCGGCCCGATCATGGGATGGGTCGAAATGAATCCTGCACTGGCACTCATCTCCGAGGCTGGAATCGCGCTGCTGCTGTTTCTCGTAGGGTTGGAATTGAGTTTTGCAAAAATCCGTGACGTGGGAAAAGTCGCGATTTTTGCGGGCATCGGGCAAGTGATCTTCACTGCCGCAGGGGGCTATGTGCTGTGCTGGATCCTTGACTTTCCGATGATGGACGCGCTGTTCCTCGCCACTGCCCTGACCTTCAGCAGCACCGTGGTGGTGGTGAAACTGCTAGATGAGAAGGGCGAGCTGGACAGCCTCTACGGCAGAATCGCGGTGGGAATTTTCCTGGTGCAGGATTTGGTGGTGATTTTCATCCTAACATTTCTCGCGGGGCTTTCCGGTGTCGGTGAGATGGATGCTGGCAAAATCGTTCTCGGACTCGGCAAGGCCTTTAGCGGCATGGCCATGCTGCTGCTGCTCTCTTTGCTAGCTTCGCGCTATCTATTGCCCCGCCCTTTCCGTTGGGCCGCTCGCTCGCCTGAGGTGCTGTTGATCTGGGCTCTTTCATGGTGCTTCCTTCTTGTCCTTGCCGCTCACGCGTTTGGCCTGTCACTTGAGGTCGGCGCCTTCCTTGCAGGGCTGAGCCTCGCACAACTCCCTTACAATGATGATCTCAGGCGGCGAGTGCACCCGTTGATGAATCTTTTCATCGCGGTGTTTTTCGTGTCTCTCGGCGTCCGCATGGAGACGAGCGGCACCTCTGCTTACTTGCTCCCGACTCTGGTTCTCTCGCTGTTTGTCCTGATTGGAAATCCGCTGATTTTCATGGCGATCATCACGCGCATGGGCTACCGCAGGGAAACCTCGTTTCTGACAAGCGTGACGGTTGCGCAGATCAGTGAGTTTTCGTTCATCTTCGCTGGCATGGGCATGAGTCGTGGCCTAATCGGTGCGGAGATCATGGCGATGATCGCTGTCATTGGTCTGGTCACCATTGCAATCTCATCTTACATGATCATCTACAATCACCCGCTTCATCGCTTTTGCGAGCGCTACGGATTGTTGAACTGGCAGATCTTCAATTCGTCAAATCACGCGGAAGATGCGGCGTCGGCGATTCACGAGCCCCACCAATCTGGGCACGTCATCGTCGTTGGCATGAACTCGCTGGGTCGCAAGTTGGTCAGGGAATTGGTAGCTCGTGGCGAAGCCGTTTTGGCTTTGGACACGGACCCGGTAAAGTTAGAAGGGCTGCCGGGGAAACAATTGCTAGGGAATGCTGAATACCGCTCAGTCTTGCAAGAAGCCGGTTTGGAACGCGCGAAATTGCTGGTTTCCGCGCTCCGCATCGAGGATGCAAACGATCTTCTGGCGTATCGCTGCCAAGTTGCAAATGTACCTTGTGCAATCCATGTGATCGATCTTTCGGTCGTGGACAATCTATTGGATCTCGGCGCGGACTACCTAATGATTCCGAAGGTGGACGGGGTGAAGGAGCAGGTGAAATTGCTTCGCAAGATGGGGGTGATCCAAGCATGAACCTCATTGCTTTGCTGCTATTTGCCGCAGCGGTCGGACATGGCATTTCCAGGGCTTTGCGGCTGCCGGCCATTCCGCTCTGGATTGGCGCGGGGATGACGCTCAATGTCCTCGGTTTCTTACCTGCGGACTTCGCGCTGGTCAGTGGCGATGATGAGGCGCAGGGCGTCGCAATGCAGGCTCTTGAATTCGGACTCGTCTTCCTCGTTTTCACTTCAGGAGTGGAGCTCAATCCGCGCCGGTTTGTCCGCCACGGACGCACAGTGGCATGGGTCGGCTTGCTGCAGTTCACTTTGTCGGCGGCGGTCGGCTTTTTCACCGCTCATTATTTCGGCTTCGATACTCTCGAATCGACATACCTTGGCTTCGGACTCGCTGCGAGTTCGAGTTTGGTGGTGCTTCGGCAACTTCAACTCCGCCATGCCATGTTCGAGCCTTTCGGTCGAGTCGTCACGGGAGTGCTGCTCTTGCAGGATGTTTTCTTGATTGTCATCATCGTCGCGCTGGCACGTTTTGAGGGCGGCTTCATGGGATTGGGACTGGCGTTGACGGAGGTGGCGATGCTTGCCGGGACTGCATGGCTTGCACAGCAACAGATTATTCCACGCCTTGTTAGGCGCATGAAGCCAGATGAGGAGAGCCTTCTGCTCTGGCTGATGGCGGTTCTATTTTGTTTTGTTGGAATCGCATACTGGTTGGGCTTGCCACCGATTGTGGGTGCATTTGCCGGTGGCTTCGCATTCTCAGCATTCCCTCTCAACGGTCTGGTTCGCGGCCAACTCGCTTCACTTGCTAGCTTTTTCCTCGCGCTCTTTTTCGTGGTGCTTGGTGCTCTGGTCGGCGTGCCTGCTCTGCCGCATTGGTGGACGGCACTCCAGTTCTCAGCCATTGTGCTTTTGCTCACTCCTCCATTGGTCGCGGCACTCGCGGAATGGCGCGGTCTCAATACGCGCGCCTCCATTGAGAGTGGGCTGTTGCTGGCACAAACCAGTGAGTTTTCCTTGCTGCTCGGCGTCAGTGGCTTCGCCCTCGGTCACATCTCTGCCGAGGGCTTTCAAATCTTGGCGATGACCACTCTCATCACGATGACTCTAACGCCTTTCATTGGTCAAGAGTCCATGGCGAAGCTCCTTCTTCACCTTCACCCGTTCCGCCGCCGTCTTCGCTTGGACCGCCCTCCTTCTGGACACATTCTGGTCTTGGGTTTCGGCTCTGCCGGCATGTGGACCCTAAAACCGCTTCGCGCCCAAGGCCACGAAATTCTCGTTGTGGACGATGACGCTGTCGTGTGCAACTCGCTTAGCCGTCTCGGAGTTCCGGTCATGCGTGGTGATGGCTCGGAGGAACACGTTCTGAACCGCGCCGGGGCTAGAAACGCGAAACTCATTATCGCCTCAATGCGCCGTGTGGGCGACGCGATCACCGTCCTTCACCACGCCAAGGGCATTCCGGTGATTGTCCGTGTTTTCGAGGAAAGTGAAGCGGAGTTGGTCCGCGCCGCTGGTGGAACTCCGATATTAAACTCGGATGCCGCGACTGAAACATTCCTCGCAT
>JBILPN010000434.1:0-3790 GCA_044373865.1 Luteolibacter sp.
TCTCCGCACGGCTTCCAATGCGCTTTGGCTCACCGCCAGCTTGAAGTCCTTGCGCGAACGCGGGTGGTAAATCCGCAGGGCCTCAGTCGCCGCGCCTCGCTGCGCCACTGCCAACCACGCCGTCCCTACGGGTTTCTCCTCGGTGCCGCCCCCGGGCCCGGCGATTCCCGTCACTGAAACCGCAAGATCGGCGCCGCTCGCCGCCAATGCGCCTTCCGCCATGGCGCGCGCAACCTCCTCGCTCACCGCGCCCAATTTCTCAATCAAATCGGCCGGCACTCCCAAGACACCGACCTTCGCCTCGTTCGCATAGGTCACGAATCCATGGGTGAAAACCTCGCTCGCGCCGGGCACATTGGTGATCCGGTTGGCAATCAGCCCCCCGGTGCAGCTCTCGGCCGTCGCAAATTTCATCCCGCGCTCCTTGAGCAGCCGCACCACGGTTTTTTCCATCGAACTGCCATCCTCGCTGATGATGAATTGGCCAAATGATGCCGCTGCAATCTCACGCCCTTTTGCTAGCGCGTCTGGCTCGCCAATCAAGCGCAGGTCCACCTCGCCGATGTGCGCGCAGTATCCATACTCCAACCCTGGCACCACCGCCAATTTCGCATCGATCCCCTGATGGAAATCGCTCTCGCCCACCCCGGTGAATTTCAACACCAAAGCATCCCGGAAATTTTCCACTCCCGCCAAGGCGCGCAAGCGTGGCACCACCTCGCCATGAAACATCGGGTAGAGCTCGCGCGGTGGCCCAGGCAGCAAAAACACCGCACAATTGGAACGCCCGTTGATGCGCGGTGGAACATAAATCCCCGGTGCCGTCCCATTCGGATTCGGCAAAATATCCGCCCCCACCGGACACAAGGCCTGCTTCCGGTTGGAGTCTGCCATCGGCCGCCCCCGCAGCGCGAAAAATTCTTCCAAGGCCCGCAGCGACGCCTCGTCAGAAATCAACTCCAGCCCCATCACCTCCGCCGTGATCTCACGCGTGAGGTCATCGCTCGTCGGCCCCAAGCCGCCTGTCACGATGACTGCATCCGCCCGCCCCACCGCCTCTTCCATGCTTTCGCGGATGGCATCGCCGTCGGGCACCGTCGTCTGGCGGGCGATCCGCAAGCCAAGCTTGAACAACTCCCGCCCAAACCAAGCGCCATGTGTGTTCAAGGTGTTTCCCAACAACAACTCGGTCCCCGTATTGATAATCTCGATTCTCACGCGCGAGTCTTGCGACATCCTCAGCTCCACTCAAGGGTGGAAATTTTCAAATCATCCGCCGCCAGCGACTCGCCAACCACCACAGCAAACCCGGCACGGCAACGCTCAAACCCAAGGCCCATCCCGGTGCATCCTGCCCCGCCTCACCAATCGCTGCAAAAACCAATCCCATCGGCAGACTCCCACAAACCAAGGCCAGCGCAAATCGCTTGAATGGCATCCGAACCAAACCTGCCGTGCACGAGACAATCTCCGGAAAAATTGGCAAGGCGCGCGACATCGCAACAAGCCAAGCGCCGCCACGCACAAATAACCGTTCCCCGAGCGCGTAGTCGTTCTCACCCAACAAGCGCCGCGCAAAACGCTCCCCGCAGAGCCGCCCAAGCCCATACCCCAGAAAACCTGAAAGGCTTAGCCCGACCGCTGCCAACAAGCCTCCCACCACCACACCATAAAGATAGCCCAAGCCCGCAATCACCAAGGTGCTGGGAATCGGCAACAGCAAATCCGCCGCCAACAACAGCACTCCCGCCGCCCACGCCCACGCCCCTGCGCTCTCCAAGCCATGCACACTCCCGCTCAACGTGAAATGATCTTCCCACGCCCCACCCCATCGCCACCAAGTTCCTAGAACCAGGAGCGCTAAAACCACAAACCATAGCAACAAGCGCATCTTTGAAGTCCGGTGAAGCTCAGCCAAGCATCAAGCATACCCAAGCCATGGCCCCAGCCATCTCTCCGCCTCTTCCACAGAAATCCCTTTCCGCTTCGCGTAGTCCTCGATCTGATCTTTCTGCAATTCAGAAATCACGAAATAATGGCTGTCCGGATGGGAAAAATACAATCCGCAAACGGCCGCTCCCGGATGCATCGCACAACTTTCTGTCAGACTCACCCCCGTTCCCTCGACCGCGCCTAGCAAATCAAACAACAGCGGCTTCTCGGTATGGTCGGGCTGCGCTGGATACCCCGGCGCGGGACGAATCCCCCGATAGTTCTCGTGAATCAATTGATCGGTCGTCAATTCCAACTCGGTCTCATAACCCCACTCGATCCGCGCGCGATGATGCAAAAACTCGGCGAACGCTTCGGCAAATCGATCCGCAATCGCTTTGACCATGATCGAACCATACGGATCAATCTCCTTCTCTAACTCGTCAGAAAACTCATGCGCCCCATGAATCCCCACCACGAAGCCACCGATGTAATCCCGCGCCTTCCCCGGCGCCACCCAATCCGCGAGAGCGACGTTCGGTTTGCCTGAGTCTTTCTTCAGCTGCTGCCGCAAGGAATGAAACCTCATCCGCTCGCTTGTCCGTGACTCATCTGTCCACACAATCACATCGTCCCCCACCGCATTCGCAGGGAAAAACCCGTAAATCCCACGCGGCACAAACCGCTCTTCTGCAATGATCCGCTCGACCCACGCCATGGCGTCCAGATACAGCTTCGCCGCCTCCTCCGCGCCCGCCGCATTCTTCGTCTTGAGAATCTTCTTTTCCCGGTCCCAAACACCGCGCAATTCCCATGCATGGAAAAATGGCGTCCAGTCGATGTAGTCGGCCAGCTCACGCAGCGACGTGGACCACGCCGCTCCCTGAACATCACCGATCACCCGCGTCCCTAAGAACGAAGGCTCGGGTGGCGCGTAAGCCGCCCAGTCAAACTGCGGCCCCGCAGCCCGCGCCTGCGCCAAACTCAAGGTCTCTTTCTTCGGACCACCCAAAAAGTTGTCTCGCAGCTTCTGCTGTTTCTCGCGGTTCTCCGCCGCAAACCCCTCACGCTGATCTTTCGATATCAACGAAGTCGTCACCGGAACGGAACGTGACGCATCCAAGACATGCACCACCGGCCCGGAATAATGCTCCGCGATCTTGATCGCCGTGTGCGCGGCCGATGTCGTCGCTCCCCCAATCAACAATGGAACTTGAAATCCCTGCCGCTCCATCTCCTTGGCGACATGCACCATCTCATCGAGCGATGGCGTGATCAACCCGGATAGACCGATCACATCGGCTCCAAGCTCCTTGGCCTTCGCCAAAATCTTCTCACAGGAAACCATCACCCCCATGTCAGTCACCTCAAACCCATTGCATGATAGAACCACTCCCACGATGTTTTTGCCAATGTCATGCACATCCCCCTTGACTGTCGCGATCAGGAAGCGCCCCGCAGAGCGCCCGCGTTCAGCTAGGCGCAGCGCCTCGTCGTCAGTCAACGACGGGTTCTCTTCCATCAACTGCGCGATGTCACCTGCCAGGAATTCCGCCTTGTCCGCCTCCATGTAGGGAGTCAGCCATGCGACCGCCTTCTTCATCACCCGCGCCGACTTGACGACCTGCGGCAAGAACATCTTCCCCGCGCCAAACAAATCCCCCACCACTCCCATGCCATCCATCAGAGGACCTTCAATCACCTTCAAGGGTCGCACATACTTCTGCCGCGCCTCTTCGGTGTCCTCATCAATGTACTTGTCAATGCCTCGCAGCAAGGCGTGCTCCAACCGCTTCTCCACCGGCGCATCACGCCATGTTAAATCTTCCGCCAGCTTGATCCCGCCCTGCCCTTTGAA
>JBILPN010000435.1:0-3789 GCA_044373865.1 Luteolibacter sp.
CGCCCCGCACTTCGCTTCTGCATTCAGCAGGATTTGGTCGTGCGGAGACGGTTTTCCCGCGGTGATCGTGGGCCAGATATCGAGACCATCCAACGGCAGCTTCTGATCAAGTGACGCGCCCCCCAGCTTGAGCAAGGTGGGATACCAGTCCACCATGTGAATCGGTTCGCTGATCGTAACTCCCGGTTTGATCTGACCGGGCCATGCGGCCGCCGCGCACACGCGCACGCCGCCTTCATAAAGTGTGTATTTGCCACCACGCAAGGGGCTGTTGTTAGCCACTTTTCCCGGTTCCTCCCCTCCATTGTCGCTGGCGAAGATGATCAAGGTATCTTCCCGGATGCCGGTTTCATCAAGTGCCGCAAGAATGCGGCCGATGGCCTCGTCCATGGCGGTAAGCATACCCGCGTAGCTGCGGCGCGGCTCCGGCAATTTGGCGTAGGGTGCCTTGTATTCCTCGGGCACCTGAAGGGGCGTGTGGGGTGCATTGAATGGCACGTATAGAAAGAGAGGTTTATCCTTGGGTTGCTCCTCGATCAAACGCACGGCTTCCTTGGCAATCAAAGCCGTGCTATAGCCTTCATCGTGGCAAACTTTATCATCACGATGCCAATCCGCACCGCCGTCGCGCTCCAATTTGTAATAGTCGATCGCACCATTGTAATGGCCATACTGGTGATCGAATCCACGCCGGGTCGGCAAATACTCCGGCCGATGATGGCCTAAATGCCACTTGCCACAGATCGCCGTGGTGTATCCCGCCTCCCGCAGCGCCTGCGGCAGGGTGCGTTCCTCCAGCGGAAGCCCGTATTGCGCGTAGGGCCTGACAACTCCGGTTTGTAAACCCATCCGCATCGGATAGCGCCCGGTCAGCAAGGCCGCGCGGGTCGGCGAGCACACCGGCAGCACGTAGAATTGCTCAAGTTTCGCCCCCGCCGCGGCGAGCTTGTCGAGATTGGGGGTTTGGATTTCGCTGCCATGCCAGCCCACGTCCGCCCAGCCCTGATCGTCAGATAAAATGAAGACGATATTGGGCTTCGCGGGTGCCGCGGCAGCGGCCATCCCCCAAAGGCAGACGGTAATGAACTTGAGCATGGGTTTATGAAATTGAACCGGCGGAGGCAGGTGACACGCCCCGCCGGTTTTGAGGGTTTCGGATACTTCCATCAAGGAAGCTGAGTGATCTTGAGACGTGCGAATTCCTTGGCTTGGCCGCTTGGCAGGGTGTAGGAAATATCAGAGGATACAGGGTTGTTTGAAACGACAACGACCCAACCCGAGAGATTGGTGGATTGTTCGATTTCATAGATCACATCGCCATTTGTCTTTGCCTCGATGCCCTTGGTAAAGCTGAGCAGGCTGCCATCAAAGGTGCCGACAGGTGCGCTGGAAGTGGTGGGGTCGAGGCCCAGCGCGTATTCGACGAGGTTGGTGAGTCCGTCATGATCGAAGTCGCCGGTGGCCGGTTCGCCGGAGATGCCATTGTCGATTGCCCAAGTGGCGTAGTTCGCTGTGACCGGGGCGGTGTAGGAGAGCACGAGGGAACCTGCGGCTTCAGCAATCGACCATGTGCCGGTGCCAGTAAACCCGGTGACGGCGATGGTGACGTTGGCGGGACTGAAGTTAGAAATTCCACCACTGGTATTGAGGATGGCAAACGACTTGGAAGTCTCGGAAAAATTCGTGAGTCCAGCTGAATCAAGCGTCACCGTCATCGGGACCGATGCCGCATTGAAGCTGGCGACCGAGAGGTCATCGTAGCCAATCCCCGCAGCGCCGCTCCAGTCATAGATTCTTGCCGCGAGACGGCCGCCCGACTGCATGACAAGCGCCCCACCGGAAATTCCGTTGCCGCCAAGAGTTGCGCCAGAAGCCACGGTGATGATTCCGGCGGCTGCGGAGTTATCGCCATTGATCCGGAGCGTGCCGGCACTGACATTCGTCGGTCCGGCATAGGTATTGATGCCCCCGAGGCGGACGATGCCGTTACCGGTTTTGTTGAGGGATCCGTCCCCGGAGATGGCACTGTCGAGAGCGAGGGCATTCGCGCCGTTATCGGCCGTGACGCTGAGCACCATGCCAGTGGCCACGCTGATCGGATTGCTGACGGTGGCCGTGCCATAGTCCAACCGCGAGCTGATGGTCGAATTGGCGGAAACGGCGATACTGCCCGTGCCGCTAATGCTGCCACCGTGCAACCTCAATACACCACCGCCGAGGGTCACCGGTCCGTCCCAGGTACTCGCCCCGCCCAGATTCCGCTGGCCGGCCCCGGTGAAAACAACGGAACCGTCCGCGATGTTCAACCGGACCATGCCGCCCGCAGCTCCTTTGGAGGATTGGGACCCCAAGGCTTGAATAGTGTCGGTGTTGCTGAAGGTCAGAATTCCAGTTCCGGTTTTGGTCAACGAATTGCTCGTGTCTACCGCAGCACCGATGGCTATCATCCTGCCCGAGTAGTTTGCGGAGCCCACCGTTTCAAGCGTGCTTCCAGCAGCGCCCAAGCCGAGGAGTCGGGCGATTAATATATTAGTTCCATCCGTCTTGAGGGCACCACCATTGATCTGCACCGGTTTCGAGAGCGCGGCATTGCTTTCCGCATGGAGGGTGCCACCGGCGATGGTGATGCCGGCGGCGATCGCATTCGTGCCGCCAAGATACAAGCTGCCTGCTCCTGTTTTCAAAAGCGTGAGGCTTGTGATGTTGCCACCGTTGAGACTGACTTCACCCGTGGCATTGCTGACCGTAAGGGATCCGGCGGTGACTCCACCTGAATCGACGGCAATGGTGGCTGGAATATCGATCGTCACATTGTCGTTGGAGTTGAAGGATACCGGAGCATTGGCCTGAGTCGTATCCGCCCAGTTGGTGTTTCCCGGCGTGGTATTCCAGTCAGTGCCGCCACTGCCAGTCCACACCAGGTTGGGGGGCGTGACGTCGGGGACGGAAGTCCCGGTGAGGGAGACGTCGATGTTGAAAGGATCGGTTTTGATAATTCCGAGCCTGCTACCCGTGCTACCGCCGTAGACGACCATGCGCCAGTTCACCGTCTTGCCGGTAGGGCCACCGCTGACGACCAGAGGTGTCACCGACAGAGTGGAACTGAATGCCGCAGCCGTCCCGGAACCTGTTCCTGTCCCGGAGGTGGTGCCGGTTTGGGTGTAGGTGGTTCCCCCATCGGTGCTGTAGAACAATCCGGCGGAAGTCGGACCATTGCTGGTTCTAGCCAGGATCATGCCCGTCATCCCGGTGAAGCTCGCGGTGAATCCCGGGGCTATCGTGGTGGTGAACGAAAAATAGTTGCCCGCCGCTTGAGCCGCATCGAAATCCGCGGTGGTGGCGGTGAATGTCCGGTTCCATGTGTCGGCCGGGCTGGTGGAGTTGCCCGCGGTTGTTCCACTGCCTCCGGTGATAGTGCTGCCACTGATGCCGGCCACCACGGCAGTGGCGACAGCGGTGGTTCCCGCAGACTGAGTGGTGTTGTTCACGTCCCACCGCAGCAAATCATCGGCGGAACTCAGGGAGCTGCCGAGCAGCAGGGCCGCCGCGCTGATTTGGAAGCAATGACGGAAGTTCGCATGGCGAATTTTGCGCGCTTGGGGCCGAAGTGGCGTGGCGATTGCAAGGGTCGTAGATCTTGGTTTTTCTTTCATGGGATTTTTGGGGTTTTGACGAGCTTGACGGACGTTGGAATCACCCACAGGAGGGGCTTCAGCAACCGCCAGAACCAACCTCAAATTTAGCGGACTCATGAACTGCAACAAGCAAACCCAGCCTGTCTTTTGATAC
>JBILPN010000436.1:0-3784 GCA_044373865.1 Luteolibacter sp.
TTATCATCGGCTTCAAAAGCAAATCGCCGATCCACCACCCGCGCCATGCAGTGATAGATCGCAGGTTTCGTTACCCAATCCGGATCCGATTCAGAATCCAAACCCGATTTGGAAATGGAAATGGATTTCGAAATGGATTTGGAATCCGAACTCGCGAAAGAATTCGCCCAAGGAACAATCCATCGTGCACGTGCCATGCCCCATGGAAAGCAGAACTCCAATCAACCGCAAGCAAGAAACTGATTTTTTCTGTCTCTTACAATTTGCGCCCAAGGAACAATTTATCGTGCACGTGCCATGCCCCAGAAAAGCAGAGGCCCAATCAACCGCAAGCAAGAAAATGATTTTTTCTGTCTCTTACAATTAGGAAAAGAAGGTTCGCTACGGCCACGCAGGGGTTCATATCTGCCGCTCGAAGGGAACCTGAAATCAGGACTTTTGGACGTCGATGATCTGGGATTCGGTTGATGGGGGGCGGTGATTAGCGGGCGGCTAAGCCGAAGCGGCGGTCGAGGTCGCGGAGACTGAACTCGGTGAGAGTTGGGCGGCCGTCGGCGGCGCAGTAGGGGAGCTCGCAGGTGAAAAGGCGACTTAGCAGGGATTCGGTTTCTGTAAGGCGGGGGATGATCTGCGAGGATGCGCGTTTGGCTAGGGTTTTGGCAAGCCTGTCTAGGGCGAAGCGTGGGCCGGGCGCGGGGTCGTGAAGGAGTTCGTCTAATAGCTTACTGAGAAACTCGCGCGGGGCTTCGATGGGCAGGCAGGCGGGCAAACTGCGGATCTGTAAGGTGTTGCCGCCGAAGGGTTCTACTTCGATGCCGGCGTCTTGGAGGGCCATCCGCTCACGCAAGACGAGGTCCAAGTCACGCGGGTCTAGCTCGATGAGGACGGGAACGAGGAGGCCTTGGGTGTCGAGAGCGCGATCGTTGCTGCCGAGGAGTTGCTCGTAATAGATTCTGTCCCACGCGGCTTTGGGGTCGAATATCACCAGGCCGTCGTTGCTTTCGAGGAGGATGAAGCGGTGGTGAAGCAAACCGATTTTCCGAAAGTCTGGGGTGTGGACGGGCGGCGCGGACGGAGCGGCTGGGCTTGGATCGGTTGCGGCGGTTGCGGCGGGATCTGGTGTTAATTCTTCGGGAGCAGAGCCGCTGGGTAGAATGAGCGCAGGCTGGTAGGGCAAGTCCGCTTGTGGGACATGGAATGCTGGATGGAAGTCGGTGTGGGGAAAGGGAGCGGGTTGGGTGTGAGTTGATGAAGCTTGCGTGCGGAGCTGAGGCGTGGGTGCTGGTGGAGGGCGGAGTCCAGCGGTGACGGCATCGAGGATTGCGTCGCGGACGTCGAGCGGGCGATGAAAGCGGACTTCTCGCTTGGCCGGGTGGACGTTGACGTCGACGAGAGTGGGTTCGAGGTCGATCCACAACCAAGCAGCGGGGTAGAGGCCAGCGGTGAGAGCGCCGCGAAAGCCCTCGGCGAGAGCGCGTGAAATGACAGCGTCCTCCACGGGCCTGCCATTGAGGAAAACAAATTGATGTCGTCGCCCTTTTCTTGCGTGGCTGGGTGGGAGCAGGTGGCCTTCGATGGAGATTCCGCTGCCGTGGGTGAGAGGCAGAGTGATCAATTCTCGTGATAACTCTGGGCCGAGCAGGTGGCGCACTCGATCTAGGGCTTTTGCGGCGGGTGGGAGGTCAAAAATTTCCCGGTCATCGCGTCGGAGCCTGAAGCGGATGGTGGGTGCGGCGAGAGCGTGGAGCCGGAGTTGGTGTTCGACGTGCGCGGCCTCGGTGGATTCCGCGCGGAGAAATTTCCGGCGGGCTGGCATGTTGTAGAAAAGGGATTTGGCCTCGATCACGGTTCCCGGGGCGCACCCGGCGTCGCGCACGTCGCGGATTTTCCCTCCATCGACGAGGATTTCGGTTCCGGCGACCGCGTTGGTTTCGCGGGTGATCATGCGGAAATGCGAGACGCTGGCGATGCTGGGGACAGCCTCGCCACGGAAGCCGAGAGTGAGGATGGCGGCGAGGTCTCCGGAGTTACGGAGTTTGCTGGTTGCGTGGCGTTCCAGAGAGAGCAGTGCATCCTCGCGCGACATGCCGCAGCCGTCGTCGCTTACTCGGATGAGCGAGGAACCGCCGCGGTCGATGTCCACGCGGATTTCCCGAGCGCCGGCATCGATGCTATTTTCCACCAACTCCTTGACGACAGAAGCCGGGCGCTCGACCACCTCGCCCGCAGCCACTTGGCTGGCGAGAATATCGGAGAGAACGCGGATTTTCGGCATCGGCTGAGAAGCAGAATGCACGGGGCGTCAGACTGCAAGGCGTAAGACCGAGAGCTTCCGGCGAACTAGCGGTTTTGCTTTTTGCGGGGGAGCGGGTGTGGCTTGCTGCGGTGGAGGAAAATGACCAAAAGTCCGAGGAGGAAAAGAAAGTAAGCGCGCGGTTCTGGAACTGGTTTGGAGTCGAGTGCGGAGCTGGTGGAGAGGGCTTTTTCTTCGGTGGAGGAGAGATTTGCGGTGAAGAGCCAAGCGGGCGGGAGTTGCGAAGTTGCGTGGACCTCGAAGAGCGGAAGAGTCGGTTGAATTTCGTTAGGCGGCGACTCCGCGAAATCGGCGGAATTGAGGCCAACTTCTAAATTTTGTAGGGTCTCGGTTTCCGTGGGGGTGGGAATCGAGGCCGGAGGAGGCGTTTGATCCGCGGCGGTCGCGAGTGAAGAGGCGATGACAAAGCGCTTGATGCTGACGCTGATGGCGGCGGGAGCGGATTGAGGGATGAGGCTGAAAAACAAGATGCCGCCGAGGCCGATTTGGGCGAGCCGAGAAGTGCGTTTGCGCGAGCGGGTCTCGCCTTTGGAGCGGGGCGTGCATGAGCAGACCTCGCCACAATAAGGGCAGCGGAAATGACCGCGGAGGATGGCCGGGATGATGACGCCGAGACGCCGACTGCCGAGAAAATAGCGTGCTTTGGGGTTATAGGAACAGCCGTGCGAGCGCAGGAGAGTGCCCTTGCAGAGCGGGCAGCGAACATCGCGGGATAGAGCGAAGTGGAGAATGGATAGCAGCGCGCCGGCAGCGAGCAGTGCCAGCGTGATGACGAGGAAATCCTGCCGGACGAGGAGCAGGCCGAGGATGAAAAAGGGGACCACGGAGAGGCCGCACACAAGCTTGAGGATCAGGGCAATGCCACCGATTCGGAGTTTTAAAGGAGTTCTTTTGGAATGGAAATGGTGCATCGATCTCGGCTACATCTATCCGACGCAGCGAGCTGGGGAGAGGTCACAAAAAAGTGAAGCCTAACTGGATTATGAACCGCGTTTACGGAGAAACTTCGCGGACGGCCCGGTAAAACATTTTGGCGGGCGTGGGCGTGGTGTCGGTGAACGAAAGTGGGCCCGTGTTTTGGATGGTGGGGAAAGAGGCACCGGGCAAGTCACTGTGCCAGGTGCTCAGATCCGAAGAGTGCTCGATTCGGTAGTCAAACCCCGGTTCGCCCGGCCATGCGAGCGTGCGCGAGCCGTCTGAATTGCGGGTGAAAGATGAGATTTGGAAAGGTTCCGTGCCGAGGGGCGCAGTGCGTAGGTTCCAGTCCGCCACGAAGAGCCAATTGTTGCCTGCGGTCAGAGTGGGGGTGGTTTTGGTGATTTCCCACTCGGCGGCGCTTGAGCCAAGCGTGCGCGGTTGACCGGTGACCGTGAAGGGCGCGTTGGTGAACAGCGTGATCCCGTCGAGGGTGGCGGACCATTGATTGTTTGCTAGGTCGATGCGAGCGGTGAGCACTTGCAGGGCGACGAG
>JBILPN010000437.1:0-3781 GCA_044373865.1 Luteolibacter sp.
AGTCGCTGGATCGCCTTTTGGAGATCGGTTAGTCTGCACAATCCTTAGAGCCTTGAGTTCTCGTCGCGCTTGGCGAGGGTTTGGATTGTGCGTTTGGTCTCCGCGTCGGCAAGGCGGTTCCGGCGGGATCGGGAAAGGTCGGGAAACTTGCAATGAAGTTCCGCTACCTGCGCTGCGTGCACGAAGCGCTTCTTGCGAATCTACTGCGCCATACCTTGTCGGAAGAACGCCCGAGGTTCCGACATGTTGCTTGGATCTAGCAGGGTCAGTATCGTTTCACCATTCTCTATCATCGCTTCAGTAAGATTGAGAGAGTGTGTGGGGGTCATGGGGCCACCTTTTTCGGCAACTGCGGCAATTTGCCAAGACGTAAGGTTGGAGGACGTGTCCAGCGTGAAGCGGACGTCGGAGCGTCCCATTCCCCGGCGAAAGTGCAAGACTCCTGTGGGAAGTGCGGAAGAGGATGGATGGGTTTGTTGTCTCCAGGGATTGAGGTTTAGAGCGTATGCGTTGAAATTGGTGAGTCCGTTATCATTGACCACATTGAAGGGCGCGCCCAGTCCGGCGCGGAGTTCCGCCTCGGTGAACGCGGCGGAAGCCCAGATGCCATAGCGCTCGTGCGGGACCGTCGGCACAAGCGATGCGGCAAGGCCATTGTGGTCGCTGAGCACCGCATTGGTCCAAAGCGTGGTTTTGCTTTTGGCGGCAGGGTTGGCCATCAGGTAGTCTCTCCCATTCGCATGGACCAGCGGCATGGGCATGATTGCAAGCACGTCGGTGCTGGTGGTTAGGTTGAAATCCCCGAGGGCGATCAAGTCTGGAACCGCAGCAAGTGTGGTGGAGTTGGTTTTCTGTAGAATCCAGTCACGGAACTTCATCATGCCAGATTTTTCTGACTCGAAGTTGTTTGCGTCAAAATTATAGGTGTTGTGGTAATGGAAAATCCTAGCCGATGCGTCGCCGCCGAGGTCCACTTTCACGTATTGCGCCCAGCGTTGCCATCGGTCGCCTTGGGGATCGATCTGGATGATTTTCGCGTCGGTTTCGAGAAATGGAAGTGAGGATAAGATGGCGATGCACTCGGTTTTGAAGGTTAGAAATTTCGTGGAACTCTTAACCGTTAGGAGTCGGTGTGGATGGTTCGGGAAGGCATTTTGAATGGCATTCCAGTCTGACTGTTGGATTTCCTGAAGGCAAATCACATGTTCGCCGTTGAGGTAGTTGTCACGAAAACTTGCGAGGGAGGCACCGTTTCCGCTTCGGGTGTTGAAGGTGGCGATTCTCAGGGCGGCAGGTTGGATGCCGGGACGCGAGGGGTGACTGAAGTCCACTCTGCCGGGTTGAACGTAAAAGTCATCAAGATCCACCGCTAGATTGTCACTATTCTGGCCGTTGCAAAGGACCAGCACGGTGGAGAGTTCGCTGGTGGTAGGTGTGCGGAACAAGTAGTCATTGGCGAGCAGGATTGGGTGTTGCCCGTCCGGTGAATACCAGACGTCATACATGCCGCGGGCGCGGTCTGTGACCACCCAGATGTCATACCATGCATCTTTTGGTGCGGATCCCATGACTTCGAAAGTGCTGTTTCCACTTCGGGCCAGGATTCGGAAATTCCCGGGAGAACCGTTCACAAATGCGATCTGCGGATGGAGGTCACCAAAGGTCGGTTCGGTGGAAAGCTCGTCGGCAAGCCCGATGGAGTGGTCGATTCGCGCGCCGTGGGGCCGGATGCGGAAGAAAAAAGTCGAAAACCCAGAGACAGGTAGCCGCTGAGATTGCGGTAGAAGGCGGGACATTGAGACAAATGGGCCACCCGTGGTGGAGCGACCGAACGAGACATGATTTCCTCCGCTAGGAGAAGCCGAAACCCTAGGTTGCGAGATCGCGGGGTAGCTGGACCAAGCAGCGCCCGAAACCGTGGTCAGTGACCCTGTGGGTAGCGCGTCGAAGCTTTCAATCTGCTGAAACCCCTGAGAACAGCTGACAGCCAGGAGCTTGCTGCACAGGCAAAGGAGGATGCTGCGAAAGGAGTTTTTCAGAGGAATGAAGGCGGGGATCTGCGTTGAGTTTTGATTCAGGATCATGATTTTATGAGTGAAAATGATGGGGTGAGAAAACAGCTTCCGGTTTTGGTGAGAGGTCGATCCATCTTCCAGATTGGAAGACGTAAATGCGCGTCAAAACCCGACAGCAGTTTGGGTGGAATCCAAATTGGACCCACCAAAGCATCTTGCGTGAGAAATGATTTCGAAGTTCTGGGTTGACTTCGAGGTGGAGACTGAGCTTTTCTTGCGCGCCCTAATGAGATTGAGTCTCATTAGTAAATCAAAATCAAACGATGAAACCGAACAAGATGAGTTGCCCGCAGGTTCCTATGATAGTTGCTGCAGGCTTGAGTGTCAGTGTGTTGGCGCCAGCGCAGGACTTGTTGAAGACTCTGGATCCGATGACGGTTCTGGGAGTTCGAGAAGAAGTTTTTTTGGAGACGGGATCGGCCGCTTACATTCCAGCCGAGACGATTCGGGCGGCGGCGACCACGAACGTGAATCAAGTTTTGGCGAAAGTTCCGGGCGTTTATGTTCGTGAGGAAGACGGCTTTGGGAATTTCCCAAATATTTCGCTGCGTGGGGCCGATGGGACGCGGAGTGAGAAAGTCACGGTGATGGAGGATGGGATTTTGATTGCACCCGCGCCGTATTCGGGTCCGGCGGCGTATGCCACGCCAAGAATTGCGCGGATGTCGGGCTTGGAGATTTTGAAGGGCTCCTCGCAAGTTCGTTTCGGTCCACAGACGACGGGCGGCGTGATGAACTACTTGTCCACAGAGATTCCGACGGAGAAAAAGTTTTACGCGAAGAGCACGTTTGGGACGGACCAGACCTGGTTTGGGCACAGCTACTATGGAGACAGTGTGGAGTTGGAGGGCGGGAAATTCGGCTATTTGTTGGAAATTCATGGCAACCGGAGCGATGGTTTCCGGCAGATTGATGGCAGCGGTCAGGACACGGGATTTTCGTTGTTCGAGCCGATGCTCAAGTTGTCATTTGAGCCGGCGACCGCGCTCAAGCAACGGATTGAGTTCAAGGCGGGATCTTCCTCGTTTGAGGCAAATGAGACCTATGCTGGATTGACGGAAGAGGATTTGGAGAAGGATCCCAATCGTCGGTATGCGGCGACCGAGAATGATCACATTGATACCGACCACTACCGGACCTACTTGAAGTGGATTGCCGAGCCGTCCGAGCAGTTGCGGCTAGAGAGCTCGGTTTACTACAACTACTTCAAGCGGAATTGGTACAAGTTGGATAAGGTGACCGGGGTTGCGGGCACCAAGCGGAACTTGCATGAAATTTTAGCGCCAGAGAATGGCTTTACGGGTGAGTTAGGCGTGCTTCAGGGAACGGCACCAGGGCTGGCAGATGTGAAGGCGAACAACCGGAGCTATTCCGCGTATGGCTGGCAGAATCAAGCGGTGATTGAGTTTGAGACTGGCACACTGTCGCATGCGCTCACGGCAGGTTTGCGTTTTCACTATGACTATCAGAATCGGGATCATTGGAATGACACCTACTTCTCGGATGGGGCTGGGAACTACACCTTCAGTGGTCGGACCAAGGTGGGTCAGGACAACCGCTTGGAGGAAATTTTCGCGACTGCAATTTATTTGGAGGATGAAATCAAGAGTGGGGCGCTCACCTTGCGTCCGGGCATTCGTTATGAATGGTTGGAGCTGGATGATCGGACGACCACCAACGCCAATCCCGGGACGGGTGCGCCAGCC